>JAEUQS010000416.1 GCA_016789625.1 Acidobacteriota bacterium
GGACCGCCCAGGAACAGCGCCATGTTCAGGTAGAACCCGTCCGCGGCGGTCAGCGCACCCGAGTTGTTCGCATCACCTCGGACGGCGTACGTGAAGGCATTCGTCAACGTCGTGGTCTCTCCGTTTGGGCTCCGGACATCCACGTTGCCAGGCCTGCTGGCCATTGCTGCGCGCGAGCCAACGGTGACGGAGATCGATCGCGAGGTCAGGTGCGTGACGACGGCGGGCACGCCGTCGAGGCTCACCGTCGTGCCTTCCTTGAAGTGCGCGCCCTCGATGGTCACGGTGCGACCCCCGACGGTACTGGCGCAGCTGGGCGCGACGGAGTATGCAATGGCGGGTGTCACGTGAAGGAAGGCGGCTTCCTCGGGACAGATGCCCTTGACGTAGCCCAGGTCGAGCCCAACATCGGTTGCCGAGCTCCGAAACCCGAGCACGTCTCCGCCTTCATCGAGCGCAACCGGGAAGGAGTCGCCGCTACCAGGAGAGCCCTCCGACGCCGAATGGCTCGCAAGGGTCATTCTCCCCGTCCTGCGGTCGAGAACGTAGGCCTGCCAGGCGCTGCTGCGGCTGGGTTCGTACACAGCCACCGCGAGCGTGGATCCATCCGCGCTGATCAGAAGCTCACCCTGGATGGCCCACGGCTGAGGCACGGACGCCAGCAGCATCTCCTCGGTTCCCGTGAGGCGATCGAACAGGTACGGGACACCGTGAGTCGGCCCTGCATGCCCATTCCGGGTGAACGCGACGAAGCGGCCGTCGGCGCTCATGCTGGTGCTCCAGGAGGAATGGAGGTCGACCGGTCCCCCACCACTCACATTCGTGTACGAGCGCGTGAGCCGGTCATAGAGATGGACGATGCGACTCTGGGAAAGGAGCAGGAAGCGGCCATCCGCGCTGATCAGACGGCCGGATGATTGCTGCCCGGCCGTGATCCAGGAAAGCATCAGCCACGAGTCCGGTCCGCTGATCCGCTCGAGGCTCCCGGAGCTGCGGTCGTAGAGGAAGACGCTGCCCGTGTCCCGCACTGCGGGCGCGGAGACGAAAGCAACGAAGCGCCCATCGCCCGAGACGACGGGCTGACTGCAGTCTTCATCCGGGGCCACCGAGAGCGCGGTCAGCTGGCCCGTCGCAGTCTCGAGGATGCCGATCCCGAATCTTCCGGAGTCCAGAAGGCGTGTGTGGGCCACCACGCCCCCGTCCGCGCTGACCGCTGCGGCCAGAGCGTACAGTCCGGAGCCGTTGTTCCCAAGCTGCCACCGTCGGCCATCCGGATTCCGGTAGACGACCAGTTCCTGAAAGCGCTCCCGGCCAGGATCGCCGTACGTGAGGACGCTGGTCGAGCCATCGCCGCTGAGGGCGAGGACCCGGGAGCCCTCGGTATCGAGGCCTTCCGCGTCGATTCCCTGCGTCGTCTGCAACAGTCGATCGCGAAGGAGGGGGATGTCTCTGGCACGCGCCGCGATCGGCTGGGATGCGGCGTTCGGCATCGCGACGAACGTGGAGAATCGGCCGTTCGACGAGAGCAGGGGTCCGGACCGCACCGCCTGGACACGATTCTGCGGTTCCGCGAGTGAGAGCGGCACGACCCGGTCCGCGGGGAGCTCGACGCCGTAGAGGCTCGTGCCGCACGCGCCGTATCCGTCGAAGTCTCGAATCGCCTGCCCGAGATTCCAGCTTTCCGAGGCGAACGCGACGAGAGAGCCGTCGCGGGACAGGAAGGGCGGATAGGCTTTTCCGTTGGCCGCGACGCCTGGAAAGCCGGTGTTCGTGACGATTCGCGATACGCCCGACGATCGATTCCACACGACGATGTCGTTTCCGGAGTCGTAGGCGACCGTGCCTCCGTCTCCACTGAGGGCGACGCCGGGTACGCGAAAGGGCTTTTCGGAGTACTCCGACAGAACGCGGACGGTACCGCTCGACGACTCGAAGACGTTGATCGATCCCCCGATGCGCACGAACGCTACGGTGCCGCCGTCGTCCGAGATCCGCGCCTTGGCGAGGGCGACCGAGTTGGTGGCCGTGAAGGGCGTCGCTCCCCGGCTGACCAGGATCATTTCCTGATTCAGCCTGTCATAGCGGAACAGGTCGAGCCCGTCCCCGGAATCGATCTGTCCCGGTACGACGTCTCGGCGCGCGCTCGTGAGCAGAATGAACCGCCCGTCGCGGCTGATCCAGGATTCCTGCGCTGCCGCCGTGACCGTGATTCGGATGCCGTTCTCCCTGTCGAAGAGAATGAGATCGCCGGATTCGGCTCCGATGGAGCAGACCTCCGTAAAGGTCGTGAAGCGGCCGTCGCCACTCATCGAAAGCGCCTGTGCCCCGCAGCCCGGAGAGAGTGGTACTGCGTGAAGTGTGCCCGTCGTCTTCTGATAGAGCTCGAGACCGGAGGTCGTGCGCACCGCCGCCCAGGAGCCGTCCGCAGAAAGGGGCGTTGGTCTCGGGAACATCGGCCAGGGCTCTTCCGAGTCAGGGGTTGCGTGCGCGATCATCCGGAGGGATTCGGAGGCGCGATCGAAGACGTAGTGAGCTGGGTTTCCGCTCGGAGGCCCCCCGACGCCTCCCCCGTCCGCCACGAAGACGACCGTGCCGCCGTCTTCGGACAGCTGGGCCCGAAAGGGGGCGGGGTACGGTCCATAGGCGATCAGTCCTCGATTTACGGGAATCGTCGCCCCTCCAGCGCGGTCGTACAGATAGAGATTGAGGCGGCGATCGGGATTCCCGACCCCTGCGACGACATTCGGAGCGGCGCTGGAGTAGACGACGAATCGCCCCGTCGAGCTGAGGTCGGCGTACGACGGCGGGTGATAGCCGTTCGTGTCGGAGTCGCCGTTCGCTTCGACAGGTATCGTCGCGCTCGGCCGGTGAGCGATGGAGAGCGCCTCGATCTCGGCTGCCCGGAGGACGGGCATCGACGACACCAGGGCGATCGCAACGAGGGCCGCGCCAAGATCCTTACGTAACGAGACAACCAGGCCGCTCGTTGGATGACAAAATTTGGCAGGCGGGGCGCCAGGATGGGACCAGAAAGTGACCTCCATCACCTGAGGCGATCTGGCCGCAGGATTCGAAACACCGTATCCAACGCGTCCAGATGAGGAGGTCCGGCTTTGATGACAGCATGGCATGCGGGTTACAAAGCAATACGTGAGCCACCGCGCCGGCCCGACCGAGTCCCCTCTAGGAGGCCAGGAGCGCCTCGAACCCCGGGTCGCCGCGGAGACCGGCGAAACCGGCCTCGAGCGCGGCCCGCGCGACGGTGAACAGCCGGCGCATCCGCGCGGCCTCCTCGAGGAACTCCACGGCCCGCGCCTTCTCCCCCAGGTGCGTGAGCGCGAGCGCCACGTAGTAGCGCGTGAACGGCTCGTCCGCTCCCATCGCCAGACGCTCCTCGAAGCTCGTCACCGCACGCCGGAAGTGCAGCCGGGCCTCTTCCTCGCGGCCCGTCTTCAGGAGCACCTCGCCCAGCCGGGTGTCCAGCTCGATGCGGGCCCTCTCGCGCAGCACGTGATCGACGCGCGTGAGGAAGAGCAGCTCTTCCTGATACTCCTCTTCGGCCGCCTCGAAGCGCCCCTGGAGCGTGAGCACGTGCCCGAGCCGGGTGTGCGAGCCCACGATGAGGAAGCCCTCCTTGCCCGAGACGAGCTGCCGCTGGAGCGCGACGGCCCTGCGGGCGACCTCTTCGGCCTTCGCCAGGTCGTTCAGCAGCGTGTAGCAGTGCACGAGCTGCAGGGCCGCCCAGCCGGCCTGCGGGTTGATGCGCAGGGCGACCTCGAGCTCGGCGGCCGCGTCGGCGAAGCGCGCGTACCCGAGGAAGAGGATCCGCGCGTACGACGCGTGCACCCGGGCGTCCTCGGGGCGCAGCGCGAGCGCCCGCTGCACCGCGACGAGCGCCTCCGCGCTGCGTCCGAGGTAGCCGAGCGCCGAGGCGTAGCCGCGCCACGCCTCCGACCGCCCGGGATCCCGCACGAGCACCTTCTGGAAGATCGCGACGGCCTTCTCCACGGGCTCGGGCGCCGAGAGGTCCTGGCCCTTGTCGTCGTAGGCCATCGCGAGCGCCACCTGCGCCCGCAGGTAGAGCGGATCCAGCGCGACCGCCCGCTCGAAGAAGAGGATCGCGCGCTCCAGCGAATCGCGCCCGGCGACGCGCCGGTTGTAGACGCCCTTCGTGAAGGCCTCGTACGCCGGAAGCACCGTGGTCTCTTCGGGCGTCGCCGCGGCGGGCGCCCCGGGGCTCGCGAGCGCGGGCAGGCCCTGCGCCAGCTCGCGCGCGATGCGGTCCTGCAGCGCGAAGAGGTCGGCCGTGGCGCCGTCGATCTTCACCGTGCGGAGGACCTCGCCGCTCGACACCTCGAGGAACCGCGCGGTGATGCGGAGCTGATCGCCCACGCGCTGGAAGCCGCCGCTCACGATCCAGCGCGCTCCCATTTCGCGGCCCACGTCGATCGCGAGCCGCTCGTCGATGCCCGAACGCCCCGACCGCAGCCGGCGGAGCACTTCGTGGACCCTCTCGTTCCCGAACACGGCGACCCCGCCGAGGGCCTTCAGGTCGGCCGTCACGGTTTCGCTGATCGCCGTCGCGAGCCACTCGTCCTCGGGGCTCCCCGTGATGTTCGTGAACGTCATCACGGCCACCGAGCGCTCCGCGACGCCGGGCGAAACACTCCTCGTCGCGGCGTCGCCCCGCAGCACGGCGCAGAGCTCGCGCTCCACCTCGCGCATGCTGGGGTACCGCCGGTCGCGCTCCTTCTCGAGCATCCGCTTCACCACGCGCCAGAGCTCGGCGTCGACGGCCGGAGTCACGAACGGAAGAGGCTCCGGCTCGCCGTGGAGAAGCGCGTCGAACG
>JAEUQS010000435.1 GCA_016789625.1 Acidobacteriota bacterium
CGTGGGAGGGGAGAACGGCTGGCGCATCGTCGGAGTCGTGGGCGACGTGAAGCAGAAGGAGGCGACGGCGCCCGCGCCGGCGCACGTCTACCTGCCGCTCGGAACGCCGCTGCCGCCGAGGCCCTTCACGCTCCTGGTGCGGTCCGCCTTGCCGCGGCGCGACCTCGTCGCGGGCGTGAGGCGCGTCCTCGCGGCCGTCGACAAGGACGTGCCGCCGTATCAGGTGCGCACCATGGACGAAGTGATCGCGAGCGCCTTCGACGGAGCCCGGTTCCAGACATTCGTGCTCCTGGCTTTCGCCTCGGCGGCCCTCGTCCTCGCGCTCGTCGGCATCTACGGCGTGATCTCGTACTCCGTGGCGCAGAGGACGCGGGAGATCGGCATCCGCGTGGCGACGGGAGCGGCGCGGGGCGACATCTTGAGGCTCGTGGTGGGACGTGTGGGGCAGCTCTCGGCGCTCGGGATCCTCATCGGCTGCGCGGCGGCGTTCGTGCTCTCCGCGCCCCTTCAGCCGCTCCTGTTCGAGACCCGTGCGCTGGATCCGCTCGTCTTCCTCGGAGTCGCACTCGTCCTCGTGCTCACCGCCGCGATGGGCAGCGCGCTCCCCGCACGTCGAGCCGCGAACGTCGATCCGGCCATCTCCCTGCGCCAGGACTGATAGCGAGGCTGGCCGGACTTCCGATATCCCCGACGGGTGAGCGAGACCGTATCCGGAACCTACGACGGAACCGTCATCAAGCTCGACGCACCCATGAACATCGATCCGAACACGCGGGTGCGCGTCACGGTCGAGCCGGTCTCGAGCGTTCCCTCTCGTGTGCCGGGTTTCCTGGAGACCGCTCTCCGGAATCAGGTTGTCGGTCCTCGCGATTGGGCCACGAACATCGAGGGATATCTGCACGGTCCTCTCGCTGGCGATGACTGACCGGCTGCCCGATTCCGTCTTTCTCGACACAACCTATGCCATCGCGCTGGTGAACTCGGAGGACGCTCTCCACGGGATCGCGCTCGACTTGGCAGAGCGGCTTCAGGATGGCCGTATGTCGATCGTCAGATCCCCCAAGCCGGATCTCAGGCGCACCCCGGCCGCATAGGCAGCACGCTCTGGACGTGGACGGCGCCTCTGCGATCATCCGGCGTGAACTTCGAAACCTGGCTTTCCAGCCGCCATCCCGAGATCCCCACCCGCGCCGCGGCCGCCGTGCTCGAGCTCGCCGCGACCGGCGCCACCGTTCCCTTCATCGCCCGCTACCGCAAGGAGGCCACGGGCGGCCTCGACGAGGTGGGCGTCCGCGTCGCCATCGAGGCCAAAGAGTCCTGGGACGAGATCGTCAAGCGGCAGGCCTTCATCGAGAAGGAGATCGAGGCCCAGGGCAAGCTCACCGAGGAGCTGGCGAAGCGCATCCGCACGACGTTCGACCTCGCGACGCTCGAGGACCTCTACCTCCCGTACAAGAAGAAGCGCAAGACCAAGGCCGTGATCGCGCGCGAAGCCGGTCTCCAGCCGCTCGCGGATTGGCTCTGGGACGTCGGCCACGGCGCGGTGGCGCCCGGGGAGACGGCAGAAAGCCGTGCCTCGGGCTTTCTGAACGCCGAGGCCGGCATCACCGACGCGCCCGCCGCGCTCAAGGGCGCCGTCGACATCCTCGTGGAGCGGCTTTCCGAGACCGAGGAGCTCCGTCAGTTCGTGCGGCGAGAGGCGTTCGAGAAGGGCGCGATCGTCTCCACGAAGGGCGAGAAGGCCAAGCCGTTCAGCAAGTTCGAGCTGTACTTCGACTCGCGCGAGCCGGTCGCTTCGCTGCTCAAACCGGAGAGCTCCCATCGCTATCTCGCGATGCGGCGCGGCTGGATGGAGGGGGAGTTGACTCTCTCGCTCGGGGACGCGCCCAAACATCCAGGCCTCGAGGATCGACTGCTCGCGCGGTTCTCCGCCGCGGCGGGTGCGCAGGGCGGAACGCCCGGAGCCACAGGGGCTGCCACCCAGTCCACTCCGGCGCAGCCGCTGCTCGAGAAGGCCGCGCGTTTTGCGCTGAAGGCTCACGTCCTCATCTCGATCGAAACCGAAATCCATGCGGCGCTCAAGGAGGTGGCCGAGACGGCGGCCATCCACGTGTTCGCCGAGAACGTGCGCAAGGTGCTCCTCGCCGCGCCGTTCGGCCCCAAGGCCGTGCTCGGGCTGGACCCCGGCCTGCGCACCGGGTGCAAGCTCGCCGTCGTGGACGGCGCGGGCAAGTACGTGGCGTCGACGGTCGTCCACCTCGTGGGCAGCGAGGCGCAGCGGCAGCAGGCCGCGCGCACGATCGTGGAGACGGCGAGGAACGCGGCCATCCGCGCGATCGCGGTGGGCAACGGCACCGGAGGGCGCGAGGCCGAGGCGTTCGTGCGTGAGGCGCTCGCGGCCGCTTCCCTCGACGTGCCGGTCGTGCTCGTGAGCGAGGCGGGCGCCAGCGTCTACAGCGCCAGCGAAACGGCGCGCGAGGAGTTCCCCGACCTCGATCTCACGGTACGCGGCGCGATCTCGATCGCGCGGCGGCTCCAGGACCCGCTGGCCGAGCTCGTCAAGGTGGACCCGAAGAGCATCGGCGTGGGCCAGTACCAGCACGACGTCTCGCCCCACGCGCTCAAGACGCGCCTCGACCAGGTGGTCGACTCCGCGGTGAACCAGACGGGCGTCAGCCTCAACACCGCGTCGTCGCACCTCCTCGCGCACGTCTCGGGAATCGGGCCCACGCTCGGGCGGGCCATCGTGGCCGTGCGCGAGGAGAAGGGCGTCTTCAGGTCGCGGCAGGAGCTTCTCAAGGTGCCGCGCTTCACGAAGAAGACGTTCGAGCAGGCGGCCGGCTTCCTGCGCATTCCCGATGGAGAGAACCCGCTCGACAACACGGGAGTCCACCCCGAGCGCTACGACGTGCTCGAGGCCTACGCGAAGGAGATCGGCAAGGACGTGCGGGATCTCCTGGGGAGCGGCGGCGTGGCGCTGGTGAAGAAATCGGCGGCGCTTCGCGAGACGCTCGGCGCTTTCACGTTCGAGGACGTCGTGAAGGAGCTCGAGAAGCCCGGCCGCGACCCGCGAGACACGTTCGTGCCGTTCTCGTTCCGCGAAGGGATCAACCAGCTCTCGGACCTCGAGCCCGGAATGATCTGTCCCGGTGTCGTCACGAACGTGACGAACTTCGGCGCGTTCATCGACATCGGCGTCCACCAGGACGGGCTCGCGCACATCTCGCAGCTCTCGACGCGCTACGTGAAAGATCCGCGCGAGGTGGTGAACCCCGGTGACCGCGTGCAGGTGAAGGTGCTGGCCGTGAACCTCGACCGCAAGCAGATCTCGCTGACTCTGCGCCTCGCGGAGGACGCTCCGCCCGCGGAGCCCCGCGCGCCGCGCACCGAGCGGCCGCGATCCGCCCCGGCGCCTGCTCCGAAGCCCGAGCCCAAGACCGTGGACCGCCGCTGGGCCGCGCTCGAGAAGCTGGGACGTTGATCGGGCGCACGATTCGGCCGCACCGCATCGCGATACGATGCGGCTCAGCACTCGACCGAAAGGGGAACTCCATGAGCGACGAAGGCACGAACGAGAAGCCGTCCGCCCCGGAAGCCACGCCCGAGGGCACGTCGCGCCGGGAGTTCCTGGTGGAGAGGGTCGGTCTCGGCGCCCTCGCGGGCGTCGGCGCCCTGGCGGCGGGTCAGGCGGCCCTGGCGCAGCCCGTGCCCGACAGGCAGGCGGCCGCGCTTGCCAGCTTCGGCAAGCGGGTCGTGACCCTCACGGTCAAGCTGCCCGACAACGTCGACCTCAAGACGCAGATCGAGCGCGTGCCCGGCAAGGCCCTGGCGCTCGAGCTGCCCGAGGCCGGGCAGGATCAGCGCCGGCTCGTCATGGATCTCACGAGCTCCAAGGCGCAGGACTGGCTGAAGCCCAAGAAGGGGAGCTTCAGCGTCTCCGGGTCGAACTGCTGCTGCGTTCGCGGCTGAGATGCCCACGGCCCATCTGCGGCTCCTCGTCGCAGATCGCTGCAACCTCCACTGCAGCTATTGCCATTTCCAGGCCTCGAAGGAGAGCCGTGAGCTGATGCCGCCCGGCGTCGCCCGCGAGGCTCTCCGGAGCTTCGCGGCGGCGGCCACGGCCCGCGGCGAAAGTGGCGCGGACCTCAGCCTCTACGGAGGCGAGCCACTCCTCAACCTGCCGGCCGTCGAGGCCGCTCTCGACGAAGCCGCTGCGCTCGCGGCCGGGGGCTTCCGATTCCGGCCCATCCTCAACACCAACGGGACGCTGCTGAAGCCCGACCTCGCGTCGCGCCTCGCCGCCGCCGGCGTGGACGTTCACGTGAGCCTCGACGGTCCCGACGAAGAGTCCAACGGTCAGCGGGTGAGCCTCGCGGGGCGCACGTCGTGGCCAGCCGTCGAGGCCGGGCTCAGGAACGCGAGGGCGGCGGGCTG
>JAEUQS010000444.1 GCA_016789625.1 Acidobacteriota bacterium
CCGGGACGCCGCGACCTCGCGCCGCTCGTCGAGGAGGGCCAGGTACGTGGCCATCCGGGCGTCGGCGCGGCGCGCGTGCTCGTCCATCTCCACGAGGAGCGCCCGCAGGCGTCCGTCCCACGCGTTGAGGACGCGCACCACTGCGGCGTTCCAGACGATCTGGCCGTGCGTGTAAACCTGGATGAGCCGGAGCACGAGCTTCTTGAGCCCGGCGCTCCGCGTCGCCGCCGGGAGCTTCGCCGGGTCGAACGTCTCGTTCGCGAGCACGAGGTCGGCGGACAGATCGGGCGCCGGCTCGAGCCGGGGGACGGCCGGAAGGAGCGGCACGAGGTCGCGGTCGAGGAGCGCGTCCTCCTGGCGTGCGGCTTCACCCGCGGACTGAAAAAGGTCGGCCATCAGCCGCGGAACGTTAGCCGCCCTGCGGGTTTCGAGCAAGCGGGGCGCGTTTCCGTCAGAATGCAGGAGGCCCCTGGCATGACCTCCGAGCACGTTCTCGTCGTCGACGACAACCCGATCGTGAGATCCGTTCTGGCCGAGCTGCTGCGCGGCGCCGGCTACGACGTCGTTCGTGCCGGTGACGGTCCGTCTGCCCTCGAGGCGTTCGGGAGCGGGCCCGTCGATCTCGTGCTGCTCGACGTCGAGATGCCGGGGCTCGACGGCCTCGCGGTGTGCGAGCGGCTGCGGGCCCTTCCGGGCGGACCCGACATCCCCGTCGTCCTCGTGACCTCGCACGACGATCCCCGGACGCTGGAGAGGCTCGTCGCCTCGCCCGCCGACGACTTCCTGCGCAAGCCCGTCGACGCCACGGAGCTGATCCTCCGCGTGCGCTCCCTGCTCGCGCTGCGCCGCGAGCGCCTCGAGCGCCGCAAGGCGGAGGCCGTCCTCGTGCGCCGCGAGAGCCTGTTCCGGCAGGTCGCGGAGAACGTCGACATCCTGCTCATCCTGCGGAAGCCCGCTTCCTACGAGGCCCACTATCTCAGCCCGGCCTTCGAGAAGCTCTGGGGGCGCCCGCGCAGCGACCTCGCGAGCGGAAAAGTCCACTTCCTCGACACGGTGCACCCCGAGGATCGCGAACGGGTGAAGGCGGGGGTCGAGAAGGAGCAGGCCGAGCTCGAGTACCGCGTGCTGCTGCCCTCGGGCGGGCATCGGTGGGTTCACTCGCGGAGCTTTCCCATCCTCGACGAGGACGGCCGGGTGACCCGCATGGCGGGCGTCCTCGAGGACGTGACGGCCCGGAGGAACGCGGGCGAGAGCCTGCAGCGCACGCTCGGCGAGGCCGAGCGGCTGCGCGCGTCGCTGGCCGCCGAGAGCGAGATCCTCAATGCGCTCATCCAGTCCAGCCGGATCGGGATCCTCCTCGTCTCGCTGCGCGGCGCCGTGCAGGTGGTGAACCCGCCGTTCCTCCATCTCTCCGCGGTGCCAGGCTCACCGGAAACCTGGATGGGGCGGGCCTATACCGATCTCGCGGCGGCGATGCCCCGGGACCTCGCGGTCGCGCTCGGGGCCCTGGATGCCGAGGACGAGGACGGTGGAGGCGACCTCGATCTGCCGCGCGCCAGCGTGCAGTGGCGATCCTTCGCGGTGAGCGCGGGCGACCGCGTGGTGGGGCGCGTCGTCTCGCTGAGCGACGTCTCGGAGGAGCGCCAGCTCGCGCGCCTGCGCGACGACGTCACCCACATGATGGTTCACGATCTGCGCGGTCCGCTCACCTCCATCCACGGGATCCTCGCGCTGCTGCAGGAATCCCCGGAGATCGGGCTGCCGCAGCGGGCCTCGGCCGCCGTGGACGCCGCGGTGCGCGCCACGGAGAAGCTCCGCGGGCTCGTCACGGGCATCCTCGACGTGAGCCGATTGGAATCGGGCGCGCTCCCGGTGAACCGTCAGCCGGTGGACGCGCTGGCGCTGGTGCACGAGGTTCTCGCGCTCGAGGCCGCGAGCGCCGGCCGCCGGGGGGTGCAGCTCGTGGCGGAGACGGGCGTCCCGTCGTGGGAGGTCGAGGCCGACGCCGATCTGCTGCGCCGGGTGCTGCAGAACCTGGTGGGCAACGCGCTGAAGTTCACGCCTTCGGGCGGCACGGTGACGGTGTCCCTCGAGCAGCGGGACGGCCGCGTGCTCGTTTCGGTGAAGGACACCGGAAGCGGCGTTCCGGCGGAGCTCCGTCCGCGCCTCTTCCAGAAATTCTCGGCAGGCACGGCCACGGGCCGGGGATCCGGTCTGGGCCTCGCCTTCTGCCGTCTGGCCGTCGAGGCCCACGGCGGAAAGATCTGGCACGAGGAGCACGAGGACACGTCGGAGCCCGGCTCGGTCTTCCGCTTTCATCTGTAATTTTCTCGGGGTTTCTCGATCCCCCGAACCCCCACCGGGGAAGGGAACGAGTTTTCTCGAGTCTTCTCGGGGTTTCTCGATCCCCCGACCCCCCCCGGGGAGAAGCCCCGAAGGAAAAGGCGAGCGAAGCGAGCGGAGCGGAAGGGCCAGGGAAACCCATAACTGGGTTTCCCGGTAACTGCGCCTGGGTTTCCCGGTTACGTCAGACCGCCAATCCGGTGGTGTCGACCTCGTCCTGATCGCAGGAGATCACGAGCGCGGTGGCGCCCGTCGGCGTGTAGGTGCCTTCCTCGAACGTTCCGGGCTCCGAGCGACAGTAGTCGCCGGCTCCGAGGGCCCGGCCGTTGATCAGGACGGTTCCCGACAGCACGAAGATCTCCTCGGTGCCCGCGTGCTTGTGGGGAGGATAGCCGGCCCCGGCGGCCAGCCGGAGGAGCCGCGTCGTGTAGCCGGTCTCCTTGTTCTGGTGGACGACCTTGAACTCCACACCGGGGAGCGGAGCCTGGGTCCAGTCGGCCTCCCGCGTCGAGACGAGCGACACGCCTTCTTTCACCCGGCAGAAGCCGGGGAGCGAGGCGGCCGCGAACGGGTCCTGAGGCTCCTTCGCGATCCTCTCCATCAGCCGGGTCTTCAGGGCGGCCGGGGGAACGACCCCCGGAGCACCCAGACCGACGTAGGGAAGGACGGCATCGTTCAAGCGGCGCTCCTGGAGATAGACCTTGGAGAAGCGGACCCCTTCCTCTTCCGAAACGGGGCGCATCTGCTCGAGAGCGTCTACGGCGGCCAGCTCGGCCTGGATCTCGGCGCGAGTCGGGGCTTTGCGGGGCTTGCGGGCGGGGGTTCCGGAGGGGGGCTTCATGCGACACCTTCCGCCGCGAGGGGCGCGAGCGCCTCCCGCAGCTTGCCCATGGCGAGGCGGATGCGCGACTTGGCCGTTCCGAGCGGCTGGCCGGTGCGTTCCGCGATCTCGGCGTGGGAGAGACCTTCGAAGTAGGCGAGCTCGATCACCTCGCGCTGCTCGATGGAGAGCTCGGAGAGCGCGCGCTTCACGAGGCGGGCCCTCTGTGCGGATGCGGACAGGGACTCGGGATCGGGCGACTCCGACTTCAGGTCGAAGGTCTCGTCGAGTCCCTGTTCCCGACGGGTGGTGCTCCCGCGCGACCTCAGCCGGTCGATCGCGCGAGAGTGCGCGAGCGTCAGGAGCCAGGTGAGCGGCTCCCCGCGGCTCGAGTCGTACCGCGAGGCCTGTCGCCAGGCCTGGGTGAAGACGTCGAGCGTGACCTCCTCGGCGTCGGCGGGATCCTGCAGGACCCGCAGGGCGAGGCCGTACACGAAGCGGCTCGTCTTGTCGTACAGCTCGGAAAGAGCCGACTGATCGCCGGAAACCAGCCTTCCGAACAGCGGAATCAGCGTCTCGTCCCTGGGGGACGTTCGCTCGGTGCGCACCCTGGGCAAGCGTTTGGCTCCTGGAGCGGAATTATGCACGACCGATGGATTCGACTCCCCGTCGGGGAGGCCGAACAGGAGGGAACTCGGGCAGGCCGCGAGAGACGCCATCGGGAGGTGTACGGAGCGGGTTGCCCCGTGGATCACTTTTCTAGGAGCCCATCGCCCGGAGGGCGTACAGGGCCCCGTAGCCGATCGAGCCGAGCGCCGCGACGAGCTGCACGGCCGAGGCCAGCGCCGGAGCGCGGCGGGCGGCCAGGGCGAAGGGCAGAGCCAGGAGCGTGCTCATGGCGGCCATGCCGGCCAGAGTCCCGAGGCCGAAGAGCAGCACGTAGAAGAGACCCACCCAGGGGGACACGATCGTGGTGAGGACGAGGAGCGTGAGCGCGCCGCTGCCCGCCAGCCCGTGGACGAGCCCGACGAGGAACGGCCGGCCCCAGGGCTGGGGAACGAAATGCTCGTGCTCGTGGTGCCCGGGATCCGGAAGGGATCCCGGGTCGCTCTCGTGAACGTGCTTGCGAACGCGTCCCCGGAGGATCCTCACGAGGAGATCGGTTCCGAGAGCCACGAGCATCAGGCCCACGAGCGCCTCGAGCGTCGACGAGAAGCTCTCGGGGATCCTCGAGCGGACCGCCAGCACGAAGGCCGAGGCGAGGAAGAGCGCGGCACTGTGTCCGAGCCCCCAGAAGAGACCCACGCGATAGGACCTGCGAATGGAGCGTTCCCGGCCGGCGATGGCGGCGACGGCGACGAGGTGGTCGGCGTCGAGCGAGTGCCGCATGCCGAGGACGAACCCGAGACCGAGCGTGATCGGGAGCGCGTCGGTCACCTGCACCCCGGAACATTACGACACCGGCTCGCCCCGATGAAAGCCGAATGCCTGGCGCGCGCGAAGGAATCGCGCCAGGCATTCGGATCCGGGGAAATGGATCAGCGCGGGAGGAGCGTGCGCGGGTCGTTCGTGCCGGCGTCGATCGCGGCGGCGTAGGCCGCGAACGAGCCGCTCGCGGTGGGCGTCGACAGCACGAGGCGCGCGGCGACGAGGTCCGTCGAGATGCCGAGGTCGCGCACCACGCCCGAGACCTGCGTCATGCCGAGCGGCGCGAGGGAGTAGCGCTTCGTGGCGAGCTGCGTGCCGTCTTCACCCACGAGCGCGACGTCCACGTCGAGGGCCGCCTCGGTCGCGTTCGCGAGCACGAGGTTCGTGCGGAAGGCCGCGTCCTGGCGGATCGCGTGGATCACCTGCGGCGTGCCCGCGCGCACCAGGTCGGCCGAGCGGGCGGCGGGAACGCTCTGGCCGAACGTTCCGCCGGCGCCCGGAGTCGAGGTCTGCCCCGAGACGACGAGACCCGAGGTCTCGGCCACCACCCGGAGCGCGCCGAAGGCCGAGGTCTCGCCGAACACCGAGCCCAGAACGTCGGTGTAGAGGGCCGACTTGCTCGCCCCGAGCGTGAAGAACCGCTCGGCGCCCGTGCGGCCGTCGCGGTTGTTGCCCAGGAAGCGCAGCGAGAA
>JAEUQS010000450.1 GCA_016789625.1 Acidobacteriota bacterium
GTGCGGGGGCTCCTCACGAGCGAGGGATTGCCGCCGTCCCCGCCCGCGCTCGCCGGGAGCGTGCCGCGATCCAGGAACGTCGCGCCGCCGTCGGTGGAGCGGGCCCAGCCCGTCGCCTGGTTGCCTCCCACCGTGAAGCTGCCCGTGTCGTTGAAGGCCACGACGACGGTGCTCGCGGTGGCCCCCAGCACGAGAGCCGTGGTGCTCTGAGTGTCCTGGGCCGTCGCGTCGGCGGCCGGGGCATTGACGAGCACGCTCGTCACCGACGCCGCAGGTGCGAAGGGCGGAACGGCGGCGAGCGGCGTGGTCAGTGAAAGAAGCGCGAGGGCGGAGATGGCACCGGGAACGCGGATCGTCATGAGGTGGAAAGCCCCTTCCAGCCGGCGACGATACGGACGCCGCCCCGGGGATTCAATCGAAACCCGTGGCTCATCCGGGCCGGAACGAGGTGAGCCGCCCCGCCAGGGCCGACGCCGCGACGACGTACGGGCTCGCGAGGTACACCTTCCCGGGGCCGCTCCGCCCGGGAAAGTTGCGGTTGATGGCGCTGACCGTGACCTCCGAGGCGTTCGTCGAGACACCGGGGCCCGCGGCGATGCACGCCCCGCAGCCCGGAGCGAGGAGCGTCGCCCCGGCCCGCTCGAAGAGCTCGAGGTAGCCCCGGGCGCGCGCCCACTCGAGGGCGTCCGCGCTGCCCGCCTGGATGAAGAACCTCACGCCGGGCGCGACTCTTCTCCCCTGCGCGAGCCCGTCGGCGAGGACCGTCGCGTACATCTCGAGATCGCTGCGCTTCCCGGCCGTGCAGGAGCCGCCGTAGGCGATGTCGATGAGGACGGGCTCGACGAGGTCGTCGATCGCGACGCCGTTTCCGGGATCCCCCGGCAGCGCCACGCGGGGCGCGAGCGCGGTCGCGTCGAGGTGGAGGACGGTTTCGTAAGCGGCGTCCGGGTCGGAGACGAGGCCGTCGCCATGCGTTCGCGCCTCGTCGATCGCGAGGCCGCGCCGCTCGCTCAGGAAGCGGGCGGTCGTCTCGTCGGGCGCGACGATGCCCGTGAACGCTCCGGCCTCGGCCGACATGTTCGTGAGCGTCGCGCGCTCGTCGATCGAGAGCCCCTCGACGCAGGCGCCCGCGTACTCGAGCACCTTGCCGATCGCGCCTCCGCCCTTGACGTACGGGTGCGCGAGGAGGGCGAGCATCAGATCCTTGGCCGTCACGCCCGCGTCGAGCCGGCCTTCGATCTCGACCCGCACCGTGGCCGGCACGGCGAGGCGCACGTCGCGCGTGAGCCACGAGCACGCGAGCTCCGTGGTCCCCACGCCGAACGCGAAGCACCCGAGCGCGCCGGCATGCGGCGTGTGGGAGTCGGATCCGACGACGACCTGCCCCGGCAGCGCGTGGTGCTCGGTCACCACCGAATGGCAGATGCCGTCCTCCCGGAGCCGGATGCCGTGCACCGCGCAGAACGCGGCCTGCCGCGTGGCCAGCGCCTCGGCGATCTCGAGGAGCCCGCGCCGGCGCTGCTCCTCGGGCATCACCGCGGGAAGGAGCTTCAGATGATCGCGGAACGCGAGAACGCGTTCGGAAGCCGCGACACGCGCATCCCCACCCAGCTCGTTCTCGAAGAACGTGGCCGCCATGGGCGTCACGTATTCGTGCGAGAACCTGAGGTCGCAGCGCACGAAGCCCGCGTCGCCCGGCGCGACCGCGGGCACGCCCACGACGTCCGTCGCGGCATCGACGACGAAGTGCCGGGCCAGGATCTTCTCGGCGAGCGTCATGGGCCGCGCCGGAGTCGTCACGGGCGGCGCGACCACCGTTCCCGAAAGCCGGGCGCGCTGATACGGAAAGAGCCCGCCCAGGCGGATCACGTCCCGGGTGATGGCGTCCTGGCCCTCGAGGAAAACCGATATCGGGATCGCCTCTCCGCGGGCCACGCTCTCGAGCACCGAGAAATCGTCCGTCACGAGGAGGCCCAGGTTCACGGCGTTCTGCCGGTAGATGCGCTCGAGCGACTCCCCCACCACGAGCCGGATCCCCGCGGCCTTCTCGGCGAACGGCGCGGCCTCGCGAGACGAGCCCTTGCCGCGCCTTCGGCCCGAGACGGACGCCACGAACCCGCCGCGGCGCACCGCGTCCTCGCCGACGGGCTTCTCGCCGTCGCAGGTGAGACCGAGGTACACGAAGCGGCCGAGCGTTTCGTCGGAGTGGTAGCAGACCCAGCCCGGCGTCATCTCGTCGGTCGAGATCTCGTCGCGCAGGGCGTGCGCAGGGTCGTTCGCGTTCCAGTCCACGTCCTCGCCCGCGAGCTGCCGGCGCACGAACTCGGGATCCCGCGTGAGGTAGAGGACCCGGCCCCGAAGCGTGACGCCCTTCAATTGACCACATCCTCGTCGTCGCCGAAGTCCGTCGCGACGGTGGCCGACGGCAGCTTCGGCGCCGCCTCGGGAGCGGCGGTCTCCAGCACCCAGCGTTCGTACAGAGGCTCCGGCAGCTCGCGCAGGAAGCGGCTCGACTCGGTGACGACGAGCATGCCGTAACGGTCGAGCTGCGCGAGCGGGTGCACGAGCGTCAGCTCGTCCTTGGCCCGGGTCACACCCACGTAGAACAGACGCCGCTCCTCCTCGAGCCCGGCCTCGTTGCGCGACGCCCGCGCGTTGGGGAAGCGGTCTTCCACGAGGCCGATCATGAACACGGCGCGCCACTCGAGGCCCTTGGCCTGGTGGATCGACGAGAGCACGACCTTCTCGTCGTCCTTCTCGCCCGAGAGGGTCTCCTCGCCCGTCGTCTCGCCGTACAGCATCACCTCTTCGAGAAAGCGCTCGACGCTCTCGTAGGGCATCGCGAACTGGGCCAGCGCCTCGAGATCGTCGAGGCGCGAGGCCGCGTTGTCCCAGCGGCTCTTCACGACCTCGGCGTAGCCGCCGTCCGCCACCACGTGGCGGATGCTCTCGGCCGGCGAGTCGGAAAGGCTCTTGCGGCGCAGCGCCGCGAACGTCTCGGCGAGCTTTTCGAGGCCCTTCTGCGCGCCCTGCGGCGCCTTCTTGAAATCCAGCCGCAGGAAGCCCTCGATGGGGTCCTGCTTCTCGCCCACCGCCGTCCAGAACGTCGCCGCCGTGCGCTCCCCCACCTTCGGCAGGAGCTTGAGCACGCGCTTGAACGAGGTCTCGTCCTTCGGGTTGAGCGTGAGCTTGAGATGCGCGAGCACGTCCTTCACGTGGGCCTGCTCGAAGAACCGCATCCCCGAGCGGATCTCGAACGGAATCCCGCGGCGCGTGAGCTCGAGCTGCAGGTCCAGCGACTGGTGGTGCGCGCGGTAGAGGACGGCCATGTCCGAGAGCGACTTCCCTTCGTCGCGTAGCTCGAGGAGGCGCTGCGCCACGAACTGGGCCTCCTGGGTCGAGTCGGACGCGCCCGCGACGACGACGGGAACCCCGGAGCCGCGCGTGGGCTTCAGGATCTTGGGAAAGCGCCGCTGGTTCTGCGCGATCGACGCGTCGGCGAGGGCCAGGATCTCGGGGGTCGAGCGGTAGTTCGTCTCGAGGCGGAAGACCGAGCAGCCCGGATAGCGGTCGGGGAACGTGAGGAGGGCCTCGTAGTCGGCCCCGCGGAACGCGTAGATCGACTGCGCGTCGTCGCCCACCACCATCACGCGGCGCGGATCGGTGTCCCTCACGAGGAGATCCACGATCTCGGCCTGGATGTGGTTCACGTCCTGGTACTCGTCCACGAGCACCTGCCGGAAGCGCCGCGAGATGGCGCCGCGCACAGCCGGCTGCTCGGCGAGGAGCCTCTTCCAGTTGAGGAGCAGATCGTCGTAGTCCATGCCGTTCGCAGCGACCTTGCGGGCCGCGAACTGGGCCAGCACCTTCTGGATGGGCTCGAGCTGCGCGATGAAGTGCGGGTAATCCTCGGCCACGACGTCGGGGACCGGGCGGCCGGTGTTGATCGCGAACGAGAGCAGCGCGTGGAGGACGTCGCCCTTCGGAAAGCGCCGTTCGGCGATCGGGATGCCCAGGTCGCTCGTCGCGCTCTCGAGAAGGTCCTTCGCGTCTTCCGGATCCAGGATGGTGAAGTTCTGGCGGTAGCCCAGGAGCTCGGCGTACGGCCGCAGGATGCGGGCCGCCACGCTGTGGAACGTGCCGGCCGTGGCGCGGCCCAGGTCGGCGCCGATGAGCTGGCCGACGCGCTTGGTCATCTCGCGGGCCGCGCGGTTCGTGAACGTGAGCAGCAGGAACGCCGTGGGGTCGATGCCGTCCTCGATGAGACGCGACACGCGGTAGACGAGCGTGCGGGTCTTGCCCGAGCCCGCCCCCGCCACGACGAGCGCGGGGCCGTCGGCCGCGAAGACCACGGCCTTCTGCTCCTCGTTCAGCTCGCGGGCGTAGTCCACGCGGTAGCTCTTGGAGGCGGGCGTCCGCGCGACGACGTAGCGGCGCGGAGCGGGCCTGGCGGGTGGATCGGAGCTCATGCCGGGGGGATTATGGTGAGGGCCGGGGGAGATCGCCTGGGCGATCTCCCTCTGGTAGCGTCACGGCATGACGGAAAGCTCCGAAGCGCCCTCGTCTCTCATCGACCTCCTCGCGTACGTTTTCAAGCCGCACCCCTGGCACGGCGTCGCCGCCGGCAAGGACGCGCCCCGCAAGGTCACGGCGTTCATCGAGATCGTCCCGA
>JAEUQS010000581.1 GCA_016789625.1 Acidobacteriota bacterium
TGCAACCAGATGGGTCCCGCCGGAGGTGCCGTCGCTGATCCACAACTCGGGCCCCTCGGGATACCGGTTTCCGACGAACACGATCCCGCCGTCGAGGGCCACGGGGCCGTAGGCGCCAAAGGACTTGCCGAGATCGCGGACGAGCGCCGTGCCCTGCGGAGATCCGTCACTGCGCCACAGGAGCACCGATTGATTCATCGGGCTCCTCGTGAGGAAGTGGATCTGCTCGCCGATGTGCACGACCCATTCGCAGGAATGCCCGGCCGGCGAAAGCGTGATCGTTCCGGCGTCCGTCCCGTCTGTGCGCCACAGCTTGTCGCCGCACAGGTAGCCGGTGTCTCCTTGAACGGCGAAGGAGGGATTGCTTCCGCGGAGAAGGACGCCGCCCTGCGTCAGCGGATGCGTCCCGCCTTCCGTTCCATCCGTCGTGTAGAAGATCCCGTAGGACAGGTAGGCGCGGGTCGAGCCCGCCACGAGCAGACTGGGCCCGAACCCCAGGGTTCTGCGATCCAGATCCACAACGATGCCCGTCCCCGAGGGGGTTCCGTCCGTCGCCCAGAGCTCCGTGCCATATCTCGTATGGTCGAAGCCGAAGAACAGCCGTCCGCCGAGCTCGACGGCGTCGGGGCAGCGAAGAAACGCGGGAAAGCTCCCCAGCGGGAGCGTGCCCTGCGGGGTCCCGTCGCTCACCCAGAGGCTGCTGTGGAAGACATCGAGAAGCAACCTGGATCCGCTCGAGATGACGTCGGAGAAGTGAAGGCCGGCTTTCACGAGGGACGTACCGGCCGTCGTTCCGTCCGTCCTCCAGAGATCTCCCCTCACGAGAAAGTAGGCCGCCCCGCCTGCAACCTCGAACGGCTCCTCGCCGAAGGACTCCATGTCCATGCTGCGGAGCATCCCCGTACCGGCAACCGTTCCATCGCTCACCCAGGGCGCGACTCCAACTCCCTGAACGACGTTCCGGAAGACCACCCGATCGGCGAGCGCCGTCAGACCCGGTTTCACCGAGCTGGCTGCCAGTGTGAACAGAGGCACGGTGCCCGCGGCCGTCCCGTCCGTGACGAACAGCTTCTGGAAGCCGCCGGCCTGCCAGGCGAGGAAGAAGAGCCGCCCGCCGACGGCCACCGCCCCATCGACGGCGTACTCCCCGAGAAGCGTCGTGCCGCCGGGAGTTCCATCGGAGACGAAGAGCTTCCTCGGACTTCCCAGCGTGAAATAGAGGCGGTCCGAAGTTGCGACGAGCCCCTGGATCTTGTCGTTCGGTTCCGCGGCAAACGTCTTGAAGAGCAGGGTTCCGGCAGCGGTTCCGTCGGTCCTCCACAGCTCCGTCGAGCCATAGCGGCTGCCGTCGAAGTACACGTGGGTCCCGAGCCGGGCCAGCCGGTCGTCGGCCACGAAGCTGAACCTGCGCAGCAGCTGAGTTCCGGGAACGGATCCGTCACTTCGAATCAGCCCCTCTCGTCCACAGGCGATCAGGGCTCCGCCCAGCGCCGAGGCACTGGAAGGTCCGAAGCCGCCGGAAGGCGCGATCGGGAACGTCCCGGAGGCCGTACCGTCCGAGCGGTGCACGTAGCCGTTGGCGGTGAGATAGACGAGGCCACCCGTCTCGAGGAGGATTCTGTCGAGCTGCCCCAACGTCGCGTCGTCGACGTCCTTGACGAGATGCGGGGGCGCCGCGCTGGCGAATCCGGCTCCGATGACGAAGAAGTCCGCGAGGGCGGCCAGTAAACCGTTCCTTGGCATGGCGTACGTCCTTCGGTCTGGAACCACGCCGCATCTCGAAGAGAGCGGGCGTCTCCGGATCGAGCCGATTGTAGCTTCTACCGTCGCGCCAGCGCCGAGCGCAGGGTCTGCGCGTAGACGTGCTCCCGTCCGAGGGCTCTCGCGCGGTCGAGTGCGGCCCCGACGGCTGCGGCCTCCGCGGGCCCGCGCCGGAGGATCTCGAGGAGCCCGCGGTACGACTGGTTGAGGCCATGAGGTGAGGAAGCGGGATGCGCCTCCGCCGCGGCGACGAGCGACTGCGGGAGGCTCTCGCCCGCACAGGCGGCTCCCCAGAAGATCAGCGCGGCACAGTCCGCGATCTCCTGCGAAGGATCTCTCAGCGCAGTCGACAGGAGCTCGTCGCGGCGCGCGGGAAGGGCGACGATCTCCGTGATCACCTTCCGCGCATCCTCGGACAGCCGCCAGAACGTGTCCTCCTCGTACGAGCCGGGGATCAGGAACTCGTACGTGTGCCGGGTCCGGTAGAGCGCGCCGCAGGCCCGGCACCGGAGGAGCTCGTCGGAGCCCGACTTCGGGGGGAGGACGCGCTCGAGCGGCCCCGGCGGGCAGCCCGGCTCCTCGCAGCTCACGAGGCCGGGGCGGAGATGCGGAACACGACGCTCTCGCCGCCGCGGCCGTCGGGCCTCATGCCGTCGCGAACGCCGCCGATCTTCTCCATGGCCTTCTGCGAGCGCAGGTTCTTCGGACCGACGAGGAAGACGACGCTCGAAACGAACCGGAACGCATGAGCGAGGAGCAGCGTTTTCATCTCACGGTTGTAGCTGCCACCCCAGTGAGACCGCGCGAGGAACGTCCAGCCGATCTCGATCTCGCTCTTCGCCTCGTCGTAGCCGTGGAAACGCGTCGAGCCGATGACCCGGCCGGTCGCTGCGTCGACGACGAGGAACGCTCCGCCCGAATCCAGCGCCCCGCGGAAGTACTCACGGAAGACGGCTTCCTCGTAGCGGTTGCTGGCCGGATGCTGCTCCCAGATGAGTGGGTCCGCCGCAACGGCGTAGAGCGCGTCGAAGTCGTCGGGCCGCAGCGGACGGAGCTCGAGGAGCTCCCCCTTCAGCGTCGGCTGCAGATCGAACGGCATGCCTCCAGTCTACGTGGTCGCACGCTGGCTCCCTACCCCCGCGCCGGCGAGCGCGTCAATAGGCTGGCCGCGCCATCGTTTTCCGCTTTCCGCCGCACGAGGATGGAATGGGTCGGTCAGGCCTTCAGGAGGAAACCATGAGCAAGCGGATCGCGATTCTGGGCGCGGCGGGACGGGACTTCCACAACTTCAACACCGTTTACAGAGGAGACTCCGCGTCCCACGTGGTCGCGTTCACGGCGACGCAGATCCCCGGCATCGCGGGACGGCGCTATCCGGCGGTGCTCGCGGGCCCCGGCTATCCAGACGGAATCCCCATCGTGCCCGAAGAGGACCTGTCCCGGCTCATCGAGGAAGAGAAGGTCGACACCTGCGTCTTCTCCTATTCCGACGTGACGCACCTGACCGTGATGCACCTCGCGTCTCAGTGCATCGCGGCCGGCGCCGACTTCCACCTCCTCTCGGCCGCCTCCACGATGCTGCCCTCGAAGGTCCCCGTGATCGCGGTGACCGCCGTGCGGACGGGCGCGGGCAAGAGCCAGACGACCCGCTACCTCTCGGACACCCTCAAGAGGCTCGGGAAGCGCGTCGTCGCGATCCGCCACCCGATGCCCTATGGCGACCTCGCGGCGCAGGCCTGTCAGCGCTTCGCGACGTACGCGGACCTCGACACCGAGAAATGCACCATCGAGGAGCGCGAGGAGTACGAGCCCCACATCGACAACGGCTTCGTCGTCTACGCGGGTGTCGACTACGGACAGATCCTCGCGAAGGCCGAGCAGGAGGCCGACGTGATCCTGTGGGACGGGGGCAACAACGACCTCCCGTTCTACGTGCCGAACCTCCACATCTGTGTCGCCGATCCGCACCGGCCGGGACACGAGATGTCGTACCACCCCGGCGAGGCGAACTTCCGGCGGGCCGACGTGATCGTGATCAACAAGTGCGACACGGCCGACTTCTCCAACGTGGCGTCCATCGAGGCCAACGCGCTCAAGGTGAACCCTCGCGCCCGTGTGATCCTGGCCGACTCCCCCGTCACCGTCGACAAGCCCGGTCTCCTCGCGGGCAAGGGCGCGCTGGCCGTCGAAGACGGGCCCACGCTCACCCACGGCGGCATGCGCTTCGGCGCCGCCTGCGTCGCGGCCAGGGCCGAGGGCGCCGCGCAGATCGTGGATCCGAGCCCCTACGCCGTGGGTTCCATCAGGGAGACGTTCGCGAAGTATCCGAATGCCGTGGGGATCCTCCCGGCCATGGGCTACGGGGACGCCCAGATCCGGGAGCTCGAGCAGACCATCGAGGCCACGCCGTGCGACGTCGTGGTCATCGGAACCCCCATCGACCTCACGCGCGTTCTCAAGATCTCCAAGCCCGCCGTGCGCGTGCGCTACAACCTCCGCGAGCGGGAGCCCGGCGGCATCGAGGCCGAGGTGCGCGCCATCCTCGCCTGAGCCTGCGGCCGGGGGGCGGCCTCTAGAATGCCCTCATGCATGCTCGCGCCCTCCGGCTATCCATCTTCGCTACCGTTGCGCTCCTTCTCGCCGCCCAGCCTCTTCTCGCCAAGGGGAAGAAGGAGGAGATCGACGCCTTCCTGAAGAAGGCCCAGGCCGTGCGCCAGTTCAACGGCTCGGCCCTCGTCGCGGACCGGAACGGCATCGTGCTCCAGGGCGGCTACGGAATGGCCGACTTCGAGTGGCAGATCCCGAATGCCGCGGACACCAAGTTCCGGCTCGGGTCCATCACGAAGCAGTTCACGTCGATGGTCATCCTGCAGCTCGTGGCGGAGGGGAAGCTCCAGCTCGACGGCAAGCTCACGACGTACCTGCCCGACTACCGGGCCGACACCGGCAACCGCGTGACGATCACGCATCTCCTCGCGCACACGTCGGGCATCCCGAGCTACACGGGCCAGCCCGGCTTCCGCGCAAACGTGTCCCGCAACCCCTACGGCGTCGCGGAGTTCGTGAAGAAGCACGCGAGCGGAGATCTCGAGTTCGAGCCGGGCTCGAAGTACGCGTACAACAACTCCGGCTACTTCCTGCTCGGCGCCATCATCGAGAAGGTCACCGGCAAGCCGTACGCAGAGGTCCTTCGCGAGCGCATCTTCGAGCCCCTCGGCATGAAGGACAGCGGCTACGACGTCTCCACGACGGTCCTGCCGAAGCGCGCCGCGGGCTACGAGCCGATTCCCGGCGGACATCGCAACGCGCCGTATCTCGACATGTCGATCCCCTAC
>JAEUQS010000500.1 GCA_016789625.1 Acidobacteriota bacterium
GCGAGGACCTTCTCCGTGCTCGGGAGGACGGCCTTCTCGAGGATGCGGTTGAAGCCGACGGGCGTGAACGTGGACCCCACGCGCTCGACGGGCGCGTCGAGGAACTCGAAGAGCTCGTTCCCGATGCGGGCCGCGACCTCGCCGCCGAAGCCGCCGTGGACCTTGTCCTCGTGGGCGATGAGGACCCGCGAGGTCTTCTTCACGCTCGCCGTGATGGCCTCGAAGTCGAGCGGCACGAGGGAGCGCAGGTCGATCACCTCGACGGACTTCCCTTCCTTCGCGAGCCCGGCCGCGGCCTCGAGCGCGAAGTGCACGGGCGTGCCGTACGCGAGGATCGTGAGGTCTTTCCCTTCGCGCCGCACGCGCGCCTTGCCGAACGGCACGGCGAAGCCCTCGGGCACCCGCGTCTTGGCGAGCGGAGAGTTGTAGAGGAACTTGGGCTCGAGGTACACGGTGAGGCCGCGGGAGCGCATCGCCGTGCGCAGGAGCCCGGCGGCGTCGTCGGCGAACGCGGGCACCACCACGCGGAGGCCGGGCAGCGTGGTGAGCCAGCCCTCGATGTTCTGCGAGTGGTAGAGGCCGCCGCCGATGTAGCCGCCCGACGCGATGCGCACGGTGACGTTGGGGACGAACGCGCCGTTCGTGCGCCAGTACTCGTGCGTCATCTCGACCATCTGCTCGGCCGCCGGCCAGAAGTAGTCGGCGAACTCCGCGCCTTCCACGCACACGCGGATCTTTTCGGCGAAGCGCGAGAAGCCGTCGGCCGTGCCGAGGATGAAGTCCTCGGCGATCGGTCCGTTGAAGACGCGCGTCTTGCCGAATTCCTGCTGCATCCCCTTCGTCACGTTGAAGATGCCGCCCTTCTCCTTGTAGGCGACGTCCTGCCCCCAGATGTACGTGTCGGGGTTCTCGCGGAAGATCTCCTTGAGAGTGGTGTTGAGGGCCTGGATGAGCGTCATCTCGGTCGTGGCGCGGCCGCCCAGCTCCGCGGGAGTGCCGGGGACGTGCGCGAGGCCGTCGCCCTCGGGCCGGAACGGTTCGGGGGCCACGAAGTCGAAGATCGACGCGGGGTCGGGGTCGGGCATCGAGCGGGTGACGTCGGCCGCCTTCTCGTAGGTCGCGGCGTTCGCGGCCTCGATGGCCGCCAGCTCGGCCTCGGAAAACGCGTTCAGCTCGAGGAGCTGCCTGCGGAGGCGGGGGAGCGGGTCGGCGGCCTTCGCGGCCGCGAGCTCGGCCTCGTCGCGGTAGAGCTCGTGCCGGTCGCTGTTCGAGTGCGAATGGATGCGCACGCAGTGCGCGTGGACGAGCACGCAGCCCGCTCCGCTCGCGGCGAACGCGACGGCCTCGCGCATCGCGCGGAGGGAATCGAAGAGGTCCTTGCCGTCGCAGTGGATGACCTTGAGGTTCGCGAAGCCCGCGAAGTTGTCCGACGCGAACTCGTTGGCCGTCTGGTCGCGCTTGGGCACCGAGATGCCGTAGCCGTTGTCCTGCACCACGAAGACGACCGGCAGCTTCTCGTGCGAGGCCCCGTTCACGGCCTCGTAGAAGTAGCCCTCGGACGTGGACGACTCGCCCACCGAGCAGAACACGATGGCGCTCGAGCCGTACGTCTTCACCGCGCGCCCGAGGCCCGTCGCGTGCTGCGCGTGGTTGGAGACGCAGGACGACACGTTCTGGATGCCGATCGAGGGCTTCGCGAAGTGGTTCGACATGTGGCGTCCGCCGGAGGCCACGTCGTCCTTCTTCGACATGCCGTTGAGGAGCACCTCCTCGGCGGTGAGGCCCGCGGCCACGCACGTCGCCAGGTCGCGGTAGTAGGGGAAGAGATAGTCCGTTCCCGCGCGGAACGTGAGCCCGAGCGCGATCTGGATGCCGTCGTGCCCGGCGCAGGGAGCGTGATAGCTCCAGCCGAGGCCCTGCTTGAGGTAGTTGGGGGCCTTGTCGTCGAGGACGCGGGCCAGGTGCATGAGCCCGTACCAGCGGCCGAGATCCTCGCGCGAAGGCGCGAGCACGCCGAGGGTCTGGTGCAGATTCGAGACGGGCGCGGTCATGAGGGCGGTGTCGGGCACGGGCGATCCTCCGGTGGTGCTGAAAATGGGCCGGGACCGTGTAAACGCGCGGTCCCGACCCTCGTTTTGGATGTTACTTCCGATCGCATCCCGGGATGGGGATAGAATCCGCGGCTCCCGCCCGCCCGGACGCCTTTCACGGCGTCGCGTCGCCAAGTCTCGCGGGAAGGAGCTCCCCAGTGCCCCAGACCAGCTCATCCCCCTCCCTCGCCGAAACTGCCGAGTCGGCTGACCGCCGCGCGTTCGAAGACGCCCTTGCCGCGGAGGGCTCCGGAAAGAAGAAGCTCGCCGAAGGCCAGCTCGTGAGCGGCATCATCGCCGGAATCACCCCCGACGTGGTCCTCGTGTCCATCGGCGCCAAGTCCGACGCGATCATGGATCGCAGCGAGCTCGACGGCGAGAAGGTCGGCGACCGCATCGAGGCCATCGTCATGAAGGCCGGCCCCGACGTGCGCATCTCGCGCAAGCTCGCGGCCGCCCGCCGCAGCAAGGCCGAGCTCCGCGTCGCCTCCGAGGCGCGCATCCCCGTCTCGGGGAAGGTGCTCTCCCGCAACAAGGGCGGCTTCGACATCGGCCTCGGTGGCTCGACGGGTCTCAAGGCCTTCTGCCCGGTCTCGCAGATCGACGTCGGCCGGCACGACGAGCCCGCCCTCGCGGCCTACGTGGGCCAGACGTTCGACTTCCGCATCCTCGAGTACTCCGAGGACGGCCGGCGCGTCGTCGTCTCCCGCGTCGCGCTCCTCAAGGAGGCGAACGACGAGTCCGCTTCCAAGGTCAAGGAGCAGATCGTCCCGGGCGCCGTGCTCACGGGCCGCGTCCGCTCCATCACCGACTTCGGCGCGTTCGTCGACCTCGGCGGCGTGGAGGGGCTCGTGCACGTCACCGAGATCTCCAGGAAGCGCGTCGCGCACCCCAAGGACGTCCTCGCGGCAGGCCAGGAGGTGACCGTCAAGGTCACCAAGGTCGAGCAGGACGGCAAGCGCATCTCGCTCTCCATGAAGGAGCTCGAGAAGGATCCTTGGGAAGGCATCGACCAGCGGCTCGCGCCCGGCACCACGTTCACGGCGAAGGTCGCGCGGCAGGCCGAGTTCGGCCTCTTCGTGGAGATCGAGCCCGGCGTGGACGGCCTCGTCCACGTGTCCCAGCTCCCCCCGGGCATCTCGGTGAAGGACCCCTCCGTCGCCGCCGGCCAGATGATCACCGGCTGGATCCGCGAGGTGGACATGAACGCCCGCAGGCTCTCCCTCACGATGCGCGAGAGCTCCTCGCGGGATCCGTGGGAAGGCATCGATGCGCGCATCGCAGAGGGCGGCGTCACGCACGGCACCGTGGAGAACGTGGCCGTGTTCGGCGTGTTCGTGAAGCTCGACGAAGGGCTCACGGGCCTCATCCCCAACTCCGAGACGGGCCTGCCGCACGGCATCCCCGCGTCGAAGACGTTCACGCCCGGCCAGAAGGTCGAGGTGAAGATCATCGGCATCGACAAGGAGCGGAAGCGCATCTCGCTCTCCGTGAGCGGCGCCAAGGACGAAGCCGAGCGCGGCGAGGTTCGCAAGTATCGCGAGGAGAGCGCCAAGCGTGAGAAGAGCGAGGCCCAGGTGTCGGGCTTCGGGGCTTCGCTCCTTGCGGCTCTCACCACGAAGAAGGGCAAGTAGCCCGCTTGAAGAGCACACGGATCCTCTCCGGAATCCTCCTTTCCGCCGCATTCCTCACGGCCTGCGGCGGAAAGCCCGAGACGCCGGCGTCGCAGCCCGCGGCACCTGCCTCGGGCGTTCCGCCCTCCGCACCTGCAGCCTCCGATCCGGCCGTTCCGTCGACGGGCGCGCCGAACCCGGCGGCGGCGCCTGCCACGACCGGCGCCGCGGCTCTGCCGGACCCGGCCGTCGCGGCCGCGGCTCGGGCCGTCGCCGACCAGGAACGCGCCAGCGTTCTGGCCGAGGTGGCGAAGTTCACGCTCACGAGCGAGCACGTCGACAAGATCAGCCGGGTCGACACCGCGCTCGCGGAGTTCTGGGCGAACCCCACCGAGCGGGCGCGCATCCGCTCCTCGCCGGCGCTCGAGAAGGTCCTCGCCGAAATCGAGAAGACGCCGGTGTTCGTCAAGGCGCTCGCCGCCGAGAAGATCTCGGCCAGGGACTACATCCTCGGCACGTTCGCGATGATCGGCGGGTATTCGTATGTCGTCGTGGTGGCTCAGAACCCCGAGGCCGCCAAGCAGGGGCCGCCGCCCGTGAACGCCGCGACGCTCGAGGTCGTGAAGAAGCGCCTGAACGACATCGAGCGCATCGTGCGTCCCCCGGCCAGGTAAAGCATTTCGACGGGGCGGGTTCCGCCCCTTGGTTCTTTTTCAGCCCTCCTTCGGGTCCCCTGCCTCCGGGGCCAAGAGGGAAGCGGGTGTGATTCCCGCGCGGCCCCCGCCACTGTGACCGGGGACGCCGAGAGCAGCAAACCACTGGGTGGGCCCTCTGCCTGCCTGGGAAGGAGCTCTCGCGCGGACGATCCGGAAGCCAGGAGACCTGCCCGAGCGAGTACGTCACGGTTTCTGTCTTCTCCGGGGCTCGAGAAGGCGGCGGTCGCCTGCCGGTTTGGGTCTCCCGCGCACGGGACGCTCCTCTCGCGGTTCTGGCCGTCTCCTTCTCTTGGGATGACGGGGCCACACCGCCCGGGTCGAGGAGGCCCTCATGAAATCCCTTTTTCTGCTCACGTCGTTCGCCGTCCTGGCCGTGCCCCGCGCCGCGCTTTCGCAAGCGATTCCTCCGGCTCCTCCGCGAACGATGTCGTCCGACATCCTCGTGACGGCCGACGCGCGCCCCGTGGATGCCGAGGCGCTCTCGGTCTCCGCGACCGTGATCACGCGGGAGGAGATCGACCGCCGCAAGGCGTCGAGCGTGCTCGACCTCCTGCGCACGGTGCCCGGCCTCGACGTCGTGCAGTCGGGCGGGCCGGGCGGCGTCACGTCGCTCTTCCTGCGCGGCACCTCGAGCACGCAGACCCTCGTGCTCGTGGACGGGGTCAGGATCAACAGCCCATTCTTCGGCGCCGTGGACCTCTCTTCCGTGTCGACCGCATCCATCGAGCGCATCGAGGTCGTCCGCGGGCCCTTCTCCGCGCTCTACGGCAGCGAGGCCGTCGGCGGCGTCATCCAGATCCTCACGCGGCGGGCGCCCAAGGCCGGCGTGTCGGTGCACGGCCGGGGCTCGATCGGGAACCTGAAGTCCCGCGAAGCCGAGGCGACCGTGTCGTACGCGGGCGGTCCCGT
>JAEUQS010000507.1 GCA_016789625.1 Acidobacteriota bacterium
GCCGGCGCCGTGGACGGTGCAGCCCTCGCACCCGGCCCTCCTCACGAAGCTGGCCACCGAGTACAAGAAGGGCTTCGACCTCCGCACGATTCTGAAGACGATCACGCGCTCGAGCGCCTACCAGCTCTCGTCGTACTACCCCGGCACGTGGAGCGAGGCGTACGCGCCCTTCTACGCCCGCAAGTTCGTGCGGCGGCTTCGGGCCGAGGAGGTGTACGACGCGATCTCCATGGCCACGGGCGTCTTCTACAACCTCCCGGTGGGCGGCTACCCGAATCCGATCCAGTGGGCGGGCCAGCTCCCCGACACCACCGGCGAGCCGGGAGGGCGCGCCGCGAACGGCATGAACCAGGGGAACCCCACCTCCACGGCCGCGCGAGCCTTCCTCGACAACTTCCTTCGCGGTGATCGGGAAGAGAACGCGCGATCCAACCAGGGCTCGATCCTCCAGGCGCTTCTTCTCATGAACGACAAGGTCGTCGTGACCGACCGCACGAAGGGCTCGAACCCCGCGTCCACCGTCGCCAAGGTGAGCGCCGGCGGAGTGACGCCCACGCAGGCCGTGACGACGCTCTACCTCACGACGCTCTCGCGGAACCCCACGGCGCAGGAGCTGGCCGACGGCGTCACGAAGCTCACGGTGCTCCCCGCGGGCACGGACCGCCGGGCCGCGACCGAGGATCTCCAGTACGTGCTCCTCAACAAGCTCGACTTCATCTTCAACTACTGAACCGCACGCGAGTGAAAACGAGGACCGCCATGAAACCCTCGATCCCGAGCCCCATCCCCACGACCTCACCTCTCCTGGGTCCCGGCTTCTCGCGTCGCGGCTTCCTCGAGCTGGGCGCCACGGGCCTCGTGGCCTCCTGGTTCCTGCCCTCGAACAAGGTGTGGGCCGACACCACGAGCGCGAACGTCGTCACGAAGAACACGGCGAAGAACGCGATCTTCGTGTTCCTTCCCGGCGCGCCGAGCCAGACGGACACGTGGGACCTGAAGGAAACGGCCGCGACACCCGCGGACTTCCAGGCCACGAGCTACGGCAACCTGAGGTGGCCCAAGGGGCTGCTGCCCAAGCTGGGGGATCAGCTCGGGGACCTCGCGGTGGTGCGGTCGGTGCAATCGTGGGCGCTCGTCCACGGCCTCGCGCAGAGCTGTTCGCAGATCTCCCGCAACCCCACGGGCGCGCTCGGCAACGTGTCTCCGCATCTCGGGGCCGTGGTGGCTCTCGAGATGGAGACCCGGCGCGACCCGGCGCGGGACGTTCTCCCGAGCTTCGTGGCTCTCAACACCGGCAGCAACATCGTGGGGGCGGGCTATCTGCCGTCGCGGTACGCGCCGTTCTCGGTGCAGCCCAGCACCACGGGCCTGCCCGCGCTGCAGCACCCCGACAACGCCACGCGGTTCGCGGTGCGGTGGAACGACCTCCAGAAGATGGACGCCGCGCTCCGGGCGGGGGAGCCCATCGGCAAGCCGGCCGCCGACATGTAGGGTTTCTACGACCAGGCCAAGGTGCTCATGGACTCGCCCGACGTGAACGCGTACTTCTCGTACACCACCGAGGAAAGCGCCCGCTACGGCACCACGGCGTTCGGGAACTCGTGCGTCGTCGCCAAGAAGCTCCTCGCGGGCCGGCGGGGAGCCCGGTTCGTGCAGGTGACGCTCGGCGGCTGGGACATGCACGACAACATCTACAACAAGGCGACGGGGGTCCAGAGCCTCTATACCGCCTGCCCCACGCTGGACAACGCCCTCTCGGCCCTCATCACCGACCTCAAGGCGACTCCGGGGGAGACGGCCGGGAAGACGCTTTTCGACGAGACGATCATCTTCGTGGCGGGAGAGTTCGGGCGCACGGTGGGTGCGCTCAACGGGCAGGGCGGGCGCGACCACTTCCTGAGGCAGAGCGTGCTGCTCGGGGGCGGCGGCATCCGCGGCGGTCAGGTGATCGGCTCGACCGACGCGACCGGGGCGCAGCTCCGGGAGAGCGGCTGGAGCGAGAACCGCGACGTTCGTCCCGAGGACCTCGCCGCGACCCTGTACACGGCGCTCGGGATCGATTGGACGACGAAGCGCATGGACGATCCGCTGGGACGGGGCTTCGAGTACGTGCCGTACGCGGCGGACGGGGTCTACAAGCCGATCGACGTGCTGTTCTAGGGGACGTGGAGGCTCGGGAACCAGGGTCGAGTATCCTCGCCCGCCTTGGACGGCAGCGCTTTCCTAGAGCCT
>JAEUQS010000577.1 GCA_016789625.1 Acidobacteriota bacterium
CCCCAGCTCCGTAACGCCGCGGTCCGCGAGCTCGTCGATCAGGAGCTCGCTGTAGCCGATGATGGCGTTCAGCGGGGTGCGCAGCTCGTGGCTCACGTTCGCGAGGAACTGGCTCTTGGCCTGGGTCGCCGCGAGGGCCTGATCGCGCGCTCTGGCGAGCTCGCTCGTCCGCTCGTCGACCTTGCGCTCGAGCTCCTCGTTCAGCGACGACAGGGCCCTGACCCTCAGCTTCACGCCGAGCGTGACCAGCCCAAGGGCCAGGAGCGCGTAAGCCAGATACGCCCACCACGTTCGCCAGGGAGCGGGCGCGATCGTGAACGGCAGCTCCAGGGGGCCGGTCTCGTTCCCTGACCGGTCCCGGCCCCAGATACGCAGGCTGTAGCGACCCGCCGGAAGGCTCAGATACTCGCGCACCGGGTCGGCCGTCCAGCGTTGGGGCTCCGCGTCGAGCGGAAAGAGCTGGGTGCGGTACCTCAAGGCTTTCTCGCCTACGGGGGCGAGGAGAGCGAACGAAACGGAGATGCGGCTTTCGCGGTGGTCGAGTACCGCTCCGGGCTCGGGCACGCGCCGCTCGCCGTTGACCTCGAAGGATTCGAGGAGAAGCGGCTTCTTCCGCCGGTCGAGAACGAGGAGGGTGGGGTCCATCACCGCGAGCCCCGCCATGGTGCCCACCCAGAGGAGCCCGCGCCGGTCGAGCGCGGCGGCCCACGTGCACGCGTTCGTGGGGAGGCCGTCGTCGGTCGTGAGCACCGACGACTCGAACTCGACCGCTCCGGTTCCGGGAACCAGCCTCAGGAGGCCGCGGTTCGTCGCGAGATAGATGGGGCCCGAGGCATTCTGGCGGATCGACAGCACCAGCGCCGACGACAACGAGGCGTCGGCCGGATTGCCCGGGCTCTCGAGCAGCCGCCAGGGCTCCTTGCGCCCCTCGTCGAGACCCGCCAGATCGCGCCGAACCACACCGCCCCGCGTGCCGATCCACAGCTCGTTGCGGCCGCCCGGAAGCGCGACGTGCGCGAAGCACAGGATGTCGTCGCTGGGCAGCCCCGAGGAGCGATCGAAGAGCTGGGCGCCGTGGGGCGTGAGCCTCACCGCCCCGGCACGCGTTCCGGCCCAGAGCGTGCGCACGCGTCCGCGCGTCTCGAACATGTTGTTCACCGTGCGCTCGGGGAGGCCCTGCGCGCGGTCGAGCACGGTCCAGCGGCCCTTCGCCCAGCGGCCGATGCCGTCGCCGTCGCTCGACACCCAGAGCACCTCGTCGCCGTCCTCGTCGTTCGTGGCGAGGAGCTGCGTGACACGGCTCGTGAAGAAGCCGTTCGCCGGGCTGAGCGTGGTGAAGCGCGTGCCGTCGAACCGCGCGAGGCCGGCGATGGTCGTCCCGACCCACACGGTGCGTGTGCCGTTCTTCGCGATCGTCTCGACGACGCTCGAGATCTGGTTTCCGGGCAGGCCGTTCGACGTGTCGTACGTGCGCCAACGGCCGCGGGAGAACGCCGCGAGCCCGTTCGACGTGCCCGCCCAGAGCGTCGGATCCTCCGGGGGGCCCGTCTCGCGCACGGTGAAGACCTGGTTCCCCGGCAGGCCCGACGTGCGGTCGAACGCGACGAAGCGCTCGTCGAGCAGGCGCGCGAGCCCTCCCCCGCGCGTGCCGACCCAGACGGGACCCTCGGGGCTGCGGGGAGAGACGAACAGCGCGTAGATCTCGGGCGCCGGGAGGCCGCGACGCTGGTCGACGACGGTCATCTGCCCGTCGGCGAAGCGAGCGAGGCCGGCGGCCGTGCCGATCCACAGGATGCGCTCCGCTCGCGCGTTGACGGTCTCGGCGAGGCTCGTGACGAACGGGCTCGGCAGGCCGCGATCCCTGTCGTACAGGATCGCGCCCTCGGCCGAGAGGCGGAAGACGCCGGTGCCGAAAGCGGAAACCCAGAGCACGGGCCGCCCCGCCGCGTCGCGCGACTGGAGGACGCCGTTCACGGAGAGACCGGTCGGCACGGCGTCGGGCCGAAACGGGACGAAACGCCTGCCGTCGAAAGCGGCGAGCCCGCCCTGCGTCCCGGCGAGGAGCGTGGGCTTCCCGGCGGGATCGAGCACTCTCACGAGCGTCCACACGCGGTCGTCCGGCAGGCCCTCGGTCTTCCGGAAGATCTCCAGCTTTTCACCCGAGAGCCGCACGACGCCTCCGCCGTGGGTCCCGATGAAGAGGCCTTCGCCGAACTCGAGGAGGGCGTTCACGCGGCGGGCCGGGAAGCCGTTCGTCGTGTCCCACGAGGTGAACGATCCGTCGGGGTTCCTGCGCGCGAGGCCGCCGTCCTGCCGGCCGAAGTAGACGGAGCCGTCCTTCACCGGGAGCACGACGCGCACGTAGTTGGAAATGGCCTTCTCCGGCATGTCGAACGCATGGAAGGTGCGGCCGTTCCAGCGGGCCGCGCCGTCCTGCGTCGCGACCCAGAGAGCGCCATCCGCGAGGCTCTCGCCGATGCCCTGCACCGTGGCATGGGGAAGTCCGTCGTCGTCGTTGAAGACCCGGATCGCGGGACGCCCGAGGAAGAGCGGATCTTCCGCGTCGGGAGGCGTCGCGGCCGTTCCGATCGGCGCGTGCCACGCCCCCAATGCGCCCAGCGCGAGAAGCGCGAGCCTTCCGAAGAGAAGCGCTCTCGGAAACGACACGAGGTGCGAGTATAGAAAGCGAATGGGCATTTCCCAGCTTCCCTTCAAGATTCTGAGGGCCGACCGGGGCGACGTGGGTGAGCGCCTCGACCTCGTGCTCCAGCGGCATCTCGCGGGAGTCCCGTGGGCGACCCGCACGAAGATCCAGGGCTGGCTCAAGGAAGGCGCGGTGCTCGTGAACGGGCTCGCGCGCAAGCCTTCGCATCGAGCGGCCGCGGGCGACGAGATCACCGTGAACGTGCTCCCGCCGCCGGAACCCGACCGCGAGATCGTCGCTCAGGACATTCCTCTCTCGGTGCTCTTCGAGGACGACCACCTCCTCGCGATCGACAAGCCGCCGGGTCTCGTGGTGCATCCCGCCGTGGGCCACCGCGACGGAACCCTCGTGAACGCGCTCCTCTTCCGCTCCAAGGAATGGGCCGGCCCGGAGGACCGTCCCGGTCTCGTGCACCGGCTGGACAAGGACACCTCCGGTGTCCTCCTCGTCGCCAAGACCGAAGAGGCGCTCAGCGGCATCGGATCCGCGATGCTGAAACGAACGATCGAAAAGGAGTACCTCTGCGTCGTCTATGGCCGTACGCCGGTGACGAAAGGTCGTGTCGACCTGGGCATCCTGAGGGATCCCCGGGACCGCAAGAAGATGACGACCTCGAAGACCGAGGGCCGCGCATCCTCGACGCTCTACGAGCGGCTGGGCGAGAGCGCAGGAAAGAAGGAGTGCGTTTCGTTCCTCCGCTGCACGCTCCTCACGGGGCGCACGCACCAGATCCGCGTCCATCTCAAGGCGCTGAACCTGCCCATCGTGGGCGACGTGACGTATGGCTCCCCGCGGTGGAAAGGCATTCAGGAT
>JAEUQS010000588.1 GCA_016789625.1 Acidobacteriota bacterium
ATGACCGGCTTCCTCTACGGGGCCTCGGGCAGCACGATCCCGCTCCTCGCGGCGGCCTTCGCGCTCCTTTTCGTGGTGGTCCTCGTCGCAACGCTCGGGCCCGCCCGCCGCGCGGCGCGGACGGACCCGATGTCGGTGCTCAGAATCGGCTGAACGCGTTCTTGATCCTGGGGGTTTCTCGATCCCCCCAGGCCCCCACCGGGGAGAGAACGGGCCTGGCCCTGGAAACTTACGGCACGATCATGGGGGCGAAGCTGCCGTCGTCGTTGAGCTGATCGTTGAGAACGCCATAGGCGATGAACTGATCGCTTCCCGACAGACGGCGGCTGCGCGCGTAGCCCTGGGACACGCCGTAGCGCGCGAGCGGGGCGTTGAACTGGCGCCACTGTCCCGCTTCGAGGCGGCATGGGCTGGGGTCACAGGTCTCCTTGCCGAGCTCCTCGCCGGAGGGGCCGAAGTACGTCACCTCGAACGTGAGGATCTCCTCCTCGCCGCCGAGCGCGTGCACCACGGCGAGGTTCGAGCGGGTCCCCGCGGCGGCCCCCTGCGTTCCCGACTGCTGAAGTCCGTACACGTAGGCCTCGGTGTCGGCCGAGGTTCCCACCGGGCTGAGCGGATACGCGAGGCCGAAGAGGCCGCCGGCGCGGCTCGCGTAGGTGCGGATGCCGGCGTAGACCTTGTCGGTCGAGATGGGTACCGGGTCCGACTGCGGGCCTTCGTCGCCCAGGATCTCCTCGAACTGCATGTAGAGGCTGGCAACGGTGCCGTTCGGCGCGTTGAAGCCTGCCTCGCGGAGCTCGGCCACGATGTCCGCGTACACGTATTGGCGGCCCGGCTCGATGTCGAACTCGCCGAACTGAGCGTCCGCCGTGCCCGCGGGAATCAGCGCGAAGTAGCCGCCCACCCTCTTGCTGGTGCGGTTCGCGAGCGTCAGCTCCGACTTGAATCGGTCCGTGCCGACGATCACGGGCACGATGCCGTCGTTCACCGGCGAGGGCGTGTCGGCGACGACCATGGGGACGAACGAGCCGTCTCCGTTGAGGTTGTCGTTGAGGACGCCGTAGCAGACGAACTGGTCGTCGCCCGAGACCTTCTTCACCGTCGCGAAACCGTTCGTGAGGCCGCGGGACGCGAGAGGCTGGGAGAGCTGACGGAACTCGAAGGCGGTCAGCTCCAGGGTGTCCTTCGAAGCATGCGCCTTTCCGGTCTCACCGTCCTGATAGGTCACCTCGAGGCGGATGGGGCCGAGCGAGCCCGTGCCGGCGTGGGCGCAGGCGACGTTCGAGCGGGTTCCCGCGGTGCCGGGCGCCGAGGTCTGCTGGAGGCCGTAGACGATGGCCTCGCGGGCGGCCATGGTCTTGAGGGGCAGCGCCGGGAACGACAGACCGAACGCGCCCGAGATGCCCTGCGCGACGAGGTCGGCCGTGGGGGGAGTGGTGACGCGCACCTGCGCACCGAACTGTCCGAGATCGTCCGCGCCGCGCACCTCGATGCGAAGCGTGGTGACGACGTTCCCCGCCGGCACGGCGAGGCCCGTCTGGGTCTTCAGGAAGTCGAAGACGTCTGCGAAGACCCTCTGTCCCGGGGGCAGCGTGTAATTCGACTGTCCCTCGAACGTCCCCTTGACCTTGAACGTGAGGTTGAGCGGACGCCCGGCGCGGTTCGCGAGAGTCAGCTCGGTGGAGAAGAACGTGCCGCCGGCACCCGCGCTCGTGAGGACGACGGGTACGAGGTAGGTGTAGGCGTCGCCGGTCCCGGTGTCGGGAGAGGCGACCGTCACCGTGTGCGTGACCGTGGACTGTCCCGACAGGTTTCGGGCGGTCAGCGTGACGGTGTAGGTGCCCACCCGGGTGTAGACGTGCGAGGGCCAGTCTTCCGTGGAGCGGGCGCCGTCCCCGAAGTTCCACTCGAGGCTCGTCGGCGTGCCCGTGGACTCGTCTGTGAAGTACACGGTGTGTCCCGGGCGGGGCGCCGCCGGCGAGAAGCTGAACTTCGCGACCGGAGCGACGCGCACGGAGAGCTCACCACGCAGCGAGGCGGCCGGATCGGCCGCCGTTTCCCAGATGCCCCGGCCGAGCGTGCCCACGCGCACGCGGCTGCCGAAACGGCGGATGGAGGAGACCGGAACGTTGGGGAGACCGGTGCCGTGCCGCTGCCACGTCTGTCCGCCGTCGCCCGTGCGATAGAGGCCGATGAAGGAGCCGGCCCAGACGACGTTCGGGCTCGAGGGGTCGACCGTGAGGGCGTTGATCGGGAGGTCGGGGAGGCCGCCGGTCTCTCCGGTGCGCGAGACGCTCTGCCACTCGGCGCCGTCGGCCGAGACCCAGATGCGCTCCTTGCTGCGCCGGGGATCCCGGCTCGCGACCCAGATGCGTCCGTCGGAGCCGACGCCGAGACGCGAGAGATACACGCCCGGCACCTCGCCCAGCTTCTTCCAGTTCTTACCGCCGTCCTCGGAGGCCACGACCTGGCGCTTGCTGTCGATGAGGAACATCTTCGCGGGGTTGCCGGGCTGGAGGGCGAGGTCTTCGATGGCGCCCAGGACGGGCATGTCCTCGGAAAGCTGCGTCCAGCTCGTCGCGAAGTCGCGGCTCACCCACACCTTGTCGCGCGAGTACGTGAAGACCGTCTCCGTTTCGGTGGGATGCGGCAAGAGCACCGTGCGGAACGTGGCCTTGGCGCCCCGGGCGTCGGTGAGGCCCTCGGTCGCGCGGCTCACCGTGCGTCCGTTGTCGGTCGAGCGCGAGATGCTCTGCTTCTGAACCGAGAAGAGAATCGTGCTGGGCTCCGTGCGGGAGAAGAGGCAGCCGAAGCCGTCGCCCGAGGTCGGCTGGAGGTAGTCGCCGCCCTGGAGGCGGACGTTCGGGCCGTTGTCCTGAGCACCGAAGCAGATGCGGTCGGGGTTCGCGGGATCCTCGGCGAGCTCGCTCACGAGGAACGTCTCCATGCCCTTTCCGAGATAGCTGAACGTGGCGCCGCCGTCGCGCGTGGCGGTGACCCCGCCGTCGTTGCCGATGAGGAGCACACCCTCGGACGTGACCTCCATGGTGTGCTGGTCGGCGTGCACGTAGGGCTTGTCGGAATTCCGGCCGAACCAGTCGCTCATGCGCGTCCACGTGGTCGCGGCGTCCGTCGACTTCCAGGTGTCGAAGCCGCCCGAATAGAGGATGTCGGGGTTGGCCCGGTCGACGGCGATCGTGATCGCGAAGTTGGCCTGAGTGCCCAGGATCTTCGTCGACGGCTCGTCGAACGCCGGGACCTCCCAGGATTCCCCGCCGTTGGTGGAGCGGGCGACGCCCAGGGTCTTGTTGCCCGCCGTCGCCATGAGGAGGTACACGCGGTTCGGATCGGACGGGGCCACGGCCACGGAAGTGCGGCCGCGCTCGGACGCCTCGGGCAGGCCCGCGGCTTTCTCCGTCCACGTGAGGCCGGCGTCGGTGGACTTGTACACCGAGCCGGGGAGCGAGGGACCCCACGTCGAGGCGTAGAGGACCTGAGGGTTCATCGCCGATCTCGCGATGCGCGTCGTCCAGGGCGCGGACTCGCTCTGCAGGACGGCGGTGAAGCTCTGTCCGCCGTCGGTCGAGCGCTGGAGGCCGCCCTCGCCGGCGGTGAGGATCACATCGGGATTCGCGGGATCCACGAGGATCTGGAAGAACACCCGGTGCGGCGTCTGCCCCGCCGGCGTGCGCGTGGCCCAGGTGGTGCCGCCGTCGGTCGACATGAGGACGCCGATGCCGACGACGGTCAGGGCCGCCGAGTACCCGGGCGTCCACGCGGGGCCGAGGACGTACGTCGAGGCGTCGGCGCAGCCGGTGCCGGCATAGGCGCGCATGGGGTCGGACGGTGCGTACGCCACCGCGCCGATCTGCAGGGTGCCTTCGTCGGAGGTCACGAGCGCCCAGGTCTCGCCGGCGTTCGTCGTGCGCCACACGCCGCCCGACGCGCTGCCCACGAGATACGTCTTCGGGTCCGCCGGGCTGATCGCGATCGAGGCGACGAGCCCCGCGTCGGTGCCGCCTTCGGCAGGGATCGTCGTGGGGTAGAGGCGGTTCGTGGGTCCGAGCGACACCCAGGCCGGGTTGAGCGCCGGAGCAACCGCGGAGCCCCGGCCGTTCGTGCGGCGGCGGGCCTGGAGGATCTCCTTCTCCAGCTCGCGGTCTCTCTTGACGGCGCGGGAGCCCTCTTCGAGCGCCCGCCGCGTGAGGTCCGAGAGGTCGCTCGTGCCGTAGAGGGCCCGCAAACGCTGGTCCTGCGCGACGAGGTTCGCGTGCCGGAGGTCCCCCTCGTTCTCGGGCGTGACGGTGGGCGGGGGAACGGGGCCTTCGGGCGCGGCGTTCGCTCCGAGCGCCGACACGAAGAGCAGGGCCGCGAGGGAAAAGGCCGACGACGAGCGTTCGTTCACGCGTCCTCCATGTTCAGACTCTGTCCAGTGGCGGGGGATTCTATTCGCGCGGGTCCCGCACTGCGCATCGAGCGCTTGGAAGGTCAGGCGAAGAGGTCGATCCGGCCAGCCACGATCTCGGGGAATGGCACGATCTCGATCTCGGGGCTCGCGCTGCGCCGCTCCCCGGAGCCCGTCACGATGAATCCGCGGCGGAGCCCGAGATCCGCGAGGCAGGAGCGCATGCCGGCGAGATCCCCTCGCGAGAACGCCGCGCCCAGCTTGATCTCGATGGGGATGATCCTGGTTCCATGGACGACGAGGAGGTCCACTTCGGCACCCGCGTGCGTCCGGTAGAAGTAGAGCTGCGGCGCGACCAGATTCGCCGCCGCGAGCGCTCCGATCTCCTCGATGACGAATCCCTCGAAAGAAGCTCCGCGCCGGGACCAAACGTCCAGCTCGCGCGGCGTGCGGAGTCCCGCGAGGTGATGGAGAAGGCCCGTGTCGCGAACGTAGAGCTTCGGGCTCTTCGTGAAGCGTTTGGAAACGTTCGGGAAGTAGGGCTGGAGCCGCCTCACGAGGAAAGACGCTTCCAGGACGTCGAGGTCCGAGGCGACGGTCGGGGAGGACACACCGATCGAGCGCGAGAGGTCCGACACGTTGAGGAGGTTTCCGTGGACGTGGGTGAGCATGGTCCACAGCGTACGGAGCCGTTTGGCCGGAAGTCCGAGGCCCAGC
>JAEUQS010000669.1 GCA_016789625.1 Acidobacteriota bacterium
CGGCACCAGCTCGAAGGCGATCCACGCGCGCGTGCCGTCGCGCCCGAAGTCGAACACCGGGACGAGCGCCGGATGAGATAGAGCCGCGACGGCGCGGGCTTCCTCGAGGGCGGCTCCGGCCTCGGATTCGCTGGGCAGCTCGACGACCTTGAGCGCGACCTCGCGGGCGAGGAGCGGGTCTTCGGCCCGATAGACGATGCCCGTCTGTCCCTCCCCGAGGGGCTCGAGGAGCCTATAGCGGCCCACCGTGAGACAGGAGACGGAGGACATGGGAACGAAGTCACCCATGATGCTCTTCGAAGCGCCCGATTGAAAAGTCCGGGTATTCTCGTCACACCGATCGATGGCACGCGACGACGAGTTCCGCGAAGCCGTGAAGCGAGGCGATGCCTCCGCGGTCGGAGGCTTCCTGCGTGAGAGCCCCGAGCTCCGCGGCGCAAAGGACGCGCACGGCAAGACGGGGCTTCATTGGGCCGCCGAGACCGATCAGCTCGAGGTCGCGCGCGTCCTCCTCGACGCGGGTGCCGATCTCGATGCGAGAACCACGTGGAACGCCACGCCGCTGGACTGGGCCGCGACGCTGGGGAGCGGCCGCGTCGCCGAGCTGCTGCTCGCGCGAGGGGCTCCGCAACCTTCGTTGGTCATCGCGGCCGCGCTCGGAAAGCTCGACCTCGTGAGGGCCGCGCTGGAATCGGGTCGGGCGCTTTCGGCGGAGCGCGTTCCGGTTGCGCCCGACGATCACTGGCCCGCCGATTCGGCTCGCGTGCTGGGCGATACCCTGTCCGAGGCGCTCTTCGCCGCGGCACGCAACGGACACACGGAGGTCGTCGGGTTCCTCCTCGAGCGCGGCGCGTCTGTGGACGCCAAGGGCGTGTTCGGGGGAACCGGCCTGCACTGGTCCGCGCTCAACGGCCACGCGGAGACGGTCGCCCTTCTCGTTTCACGCGGAGCCAGCCTCACGATCCGCGACGTGCGCTTCGACGGCACGCCGGCGGACTGGGCCATCGAGGGCGGGCACGCGGAGATCGCCGCGGCGCTCGCAGAACGGATGCCTCCGGGTTCGTGACGAAAGGCCCCTGGGGCGGGACGGGCGTGAAACACTCATGCCCCCTGCCCGTATCGGCCTGCGTCAAGGAGCCTTCATGCGTACGTTTCGAATCTCATCCCGGCGATCGGTCGCCCTCGCCCTGGGGCTCGTCGCCTCCCCCTTCCTCGTGAACGCCGAGCCGCCCCGGGCGTCGGCCGGCACGGCCACCGCGACCCAGGGCGGCCTCGACCTCGACGGCATGGATAAGGCCGTGCTGCCCGGGAACGACTTCTTCAGGTACACGAACGGGACGTGGCTCCGGACGGCGGAGATCCCGGCCGATCGCAGCTCCTACGGCGCCGGCACCATCGTGAGCGAGCTGACGAACAAGCGCACGGCCGACCTCATCCAGGAGCTGGCCAGGACGAAGGCCCCCGAGGGCTCGGACGCGCAGAAGGTCGGCGACGCCTACCAGAGCTTCCTCGACGAGGCCGCGATCGAGGCCAAGGGGCTC
>JAEUQS010000712.1 GCA_016789625.1 Acidobacteriota bacterium
GCCGACGGGCCCTTGAGAGAGAAGCGCATCGAGATCTCGGAAGAGAGCGTCCCGATGGTGCCGGTGGGAATCGCGTACACCGACGCCTTCTTCAGCTCGCCGCGGTAGTAGTGCCCGTACATCTTCTCGAAGAACTCCACGGGACCGCCGCCCGAGCCCCACACCACGGCGATGCGTCGCCGCTCCTCGAGGGAGAGCGCGTCCGCGTCGATACCGGCTTCGCGAAACGCCTCGCCCGCGGCCGCAAGGGAGAGCGGCACCACCCGCGCCACGTGCTTGAGGTCCTTGGCGTGGAGATGGTCGGCGGGATCGAAGCCCTTCACCTCGCCCGCGATGTGGATGTCGAGCGCCGAGGTGTCGCAAAGCGAGATGGGGGAGACGCCCGACCGGCCCGTGCGGAGCCCCTCGGCGAACGCGGCCGTGGTGTTGCCGAGCGGCGTGACCGAGCCCAGCCCCGTGATGACGACGCGGCGCGGAACGCCCTTCACTTGTTTGATCCTGGGGGTTTCTCGATCCCCCCAGGCCCCCCACCAGGATCCGATCCCAAGGTCGTCTCCGGGGTCGCGAGGTAGGCCGGCACGCGGTCGCCGGCCTGGAACGCCGAGCCCCCGGGGAGCACGAGGTAGGCCTCGGCGGTGGCCTGCGCGAGCACGTCGTGGCTGCCGCGCGGCGCGAGCGGCGTCGCGCGGAGCGCTCCTTCCACGGCGCGAACGCGGGCGGGATGGAAGGCGAGCCGCGGACCCTTGTTCGCGACGGCGCCAGCGAGCACGACCTCGACGGGAAGTGGGAGCGCGGGGCTCTGGCCCGTCATGAGCCGCAAAGCGGGCCGCACGAGGAGGTCGAACGCGACGGCCACCGAGACGGGGTTTCCCGGCAGGCCGAAGACGAGCACCCTTCCGTACACGGCGAAGAGCACGGGCTTGGCGGGCCGGATCGCCACCTTGTGGAACACGATCTCCGCGCCCAGCTCCTCGAGCACCGGCCTCACGAGGTCGAAGTCTCCGGCCGAGACTCCGCCCGAGAGCACGACGAGCTCGACGTCCGCATCGAGCGCCGTCTGGATCGCCGTTCGCGTGAAGACGGTCTTGTCTGCCACGACACCCATGTCGTTCACGTCGGCGCCGGCGGCCGAAAGCGCGGCCGCGAGGAGCGGTCCGTTGGAGTTCCAGATCTGACCGGCGCCGAGAGGCCGCCCGGCCTCGACGACCTCGTCGCCGGTGACGAGGAGGCGCGCCCGCGGACGCCGCGAAACGGCCAGGGCCGGGTAGCCGGCCGCGGCGGCGAGCCCGATGTCGGCCGGTGAGAGCCTTCGGCCCGGCCGGAGCAGCGTGGTGCCCTTCGCAAAAACCTCGCCCCGCTTCCTCACGTGGGTGCCCGGCGCGGGGAGCTTCGGAATGCGCAGGGTGTTCCCCTCGACGGTCGCGTCCTCCACGGGCACGACGGCAACGGCACCCGCGGGAAGCGGCGCGCCCGTCATCACCTTGAGGGTCCGCCCGGGCTCGAGGCGGGCCGCCATGGGGCCTCCGGCGGCCAGCACCCCCGCGATCTCGAGCTCGTTCCGTCCCGCGGCCAGGTCTTCCGCGGTGAGGGTCCAGCCGTCCATCGCGGTGGTGTCGAAGGGGGGCAGGTCCGCGCCCGCGACGACCTCCTGGTCCAGCACGCGGCCAAGCGCCGGAGCCGGATCGGCGAGCTCGGGCGCCGCGCGCCGCGTGCGTTTCACGACCGCGGCGAGAGCCTCCTCGAAGGTCCACACGCCTTCGATGGTAGAGCACGTACAATTTCCCCGTGTCCTCCGCCCGGTTCGAGTTCCGTGGTGACCTCGCGCTCACGCCTCTGCCCGAGGTGCTGGAGACGATTCACGGCTACAAGGTGCCGGGCGTTCTCTCGGCCATGAAGGACGGCATCGAGAAGAAGATCTTCATCTCGCACGGCGACGTGATCTTCGCGACCTCGGGCGACCGGCACGATTCCCTGGGCGACTACATGCTCCGCACGGGGCGCATCTCGCAGGAGCAGTTCGACGCCTCGGTGGAGGCGCTGATCTTCTCGGGTGGGAAGAAGCGCCACGGCGAGGTCATGGTGGACATGGGGATCCTCACGAGCGGGGAGCTCTACAGCATCGTCCAGCAGCAGGTGCGCAGCATCCTGTTCTCGATCTTCGACTGGGAGCACGGGGAGTTCCTCTTCGAGGTGGGCCAGTACCGCACGGACGAGCTCATCCAGCTCGAGATTCCCGCGCGGCAGGCGATTCTCGAAGGCATCAAGCACGTGAAGGACGCGCCGCGGCTCGTGAAGCTGCTCGGTCCGTCGTGGACCGTGTTCGACCCGTGCTGGAAGCCGGAGGACCTCACGAACGTGGGGCTGGCGTCGGGGGAGATGAAGCTCCTCCAGTACGTGGACGGACTCAAGACGCTGAAAGACCTCGTCGTATTGGGACCCGGGGACCCCGCCTACAACGCGAAGCTCATGTATGCTTTTTTCGTGTTGCGGCTGATCTCGCGCCGCGAGCTGACGTCGCGATCGATCAAGAAGATTCACATGAAGACTCTGGGCGGCACATACGCCCAGGACGACGAAACGCCTTCCGAGGGCTGAGCCCGGAGGCCTTCGCCGGTTGGAGGTTTCGAGAACATGCCGCTGTACGAGTACGCCTGCGAGTCCTGCGGGAAGAGAACCGAGAGCATCCAGATGTTCTCGGACCCCCCGCTCACGACGTGCGAGGAGTGCGGTGGGCCCCTGAAGAAGCTGCTCTCTTCGCCCGCCGTGCAGTTCAAGGGAGCCGGCTGGTACGTGAACGACTACGCCAAGCCCAAGTCCGAGTCGAAGAAGTCCGAGGGCGGTGAAGGCGGGAAAGACGGCGGCAAGGAGAAGTCCGCGGCCGCGTCCGAGGGCGGCTCGGAGTCCAAGTCCGAGTCGAAGGGCGAGTCGAAGTCCGAAACCAAGACGGAGACGAAGACGGAATCCAAGAGCG
>JAEUQS010000742.1 GCA_016789625.1 Acidobacteriota bacterium
GGCCATCGAACGCGGAGGGCCGGAGACGTTCCCGATCCCCCAGGACGAGCTGCCCGAGGAGGGCACCTACGCGCACGTCGACAAGCGCCTCCTCATGGTGGCCGAGGCCCCGTTCCGGCGGGGAGACCGGCTGATCCTCGCCGCCCCCATGAAGTCGCTCTCCGCGCCGCTCCTTGCCGAAACCGGTATCGCGTTCGAGCCCTACCTCGCGACCCCCGAAGGCGACGACGACCCGAAGAAGGGCCCCGACGAGGAGCCCGCCGAAGGAGCGCCAGCGAGGACGGCCCCATCCGAGGACGAAGAGCCGTCGCCCGAGCCCGCTCCCACGGCGGCTCCGGAACCCAGTCCGACGCCCGAGCGCAGGAGAAACGTGGGCGTCACCGTGAACACCGGCGGCGGCGCCTTCCGTGTGGAGACCGATCCCACTGGCCCCAAAACGCCGGAAGCCGCCGTCGAAGCCGCGGCCAACGCGGCGGACGCCGCGGCGAAAGCGGCCGGAGCGGCCCCGCAGCCGAAGGAGCCGTTCAGCATCCTCCGCAATCGATGGGTGAACTGGGGCGGCCGCCTCGAGGACCCGCCCCTCAACCTCGATACGGGCAAGAGGTCCGAGAAGAAGCGCGTGCTCCTCTGGACGCGCTCGTCCCTCGCCCGCGAGTTCCACGAGTTCTACGGAAGGACGCGGCTGGGCACGGGCAACGAGGGCAAGTCCGACGACAACATCGCCTACCGCATCCTCACGGTCCTCGGCACGTTCGTCGGGATCATCTATCTCGTGGCGGCAACCCTCGCGGCGCTTCTCGTCTCACGCATCGCGCGCGCGACGGGCCGGCTCTCGAAGGGCTTCGCCGAGATCGAGAAGGGGAACTTCTCGCACCGTGCGTCGTTCCGCGGACGCGACCAGCTCGCCGAGCTGATCGGCAGCTTCAACCGCATGTCGGCGCACCTCGCCGAGAGCGTGACCGAGAAGGCGAAGACCGAGGCGCTGGCCCACGAGCTCACGCTCGCGCGCACGCTGCAGCGGCGGCTTCTCCCCACGGGCTTCGTCTTTCCGGGCGTCGAGATCGCCGTGGACTTCCGGCCCGCTTCGGTGATCGGCGGCGACTTCTACCACTTCGTCGCGGTGGGCCCGAGCGACCTCGTCGTCGTGGTGGCCGACGTCTCGGGGCACGGGCTGCCCACCGGCATCGTGATGGCCTCGGCCAAGGCCTCGCTCTCCGCGTTCCTCGCGACGGGCGCGGAGCCCTCCGACATCTTCGCGTCCCTCGACCGCGAGGTGCGCGAGACGACCGACGCCCGCACGTTCGTCACGATGGGCCACTCGCGCTTCCGGCTCGCGACGGGCACGATGGAGCTGACCAACGCGGGGCATCTGTATCCCTACCGCGTCACGAGCGCCGGGGAGGTCTCGAGCGTCGCGAACCCCAGCCGGCCGCTCGGGCCGAGCCTTCCCACCAAGTTCATCACCGTCTCGGCTCCCATCGCGACGGGCGATCTCTGGGTCTTTCTCTCCGACGGCATCGTGGAGGCGACCGGCACCGACGACACGCCCTTCGGCTTCGACCGGCTCGAGTCGGTCCTCGCTTCGTGCGCCGGAATGACCGCCGCTCACACGAAGGAGACGCTCCTCGCGGCGTGGCGCGCGCACACGGGCTCCGACGAGCCCGAGGACGACCGCACGCTCATCGTCGTGCGGCTCGAGAAAGCTTAGGCCCGCGCCCCGCGCAGCCGGTACGTTTCGTCGAAGCCGTCCTCGGGCAGCGTGACGCGCACCTCCACGGCGCCCTCGGCCGTGATCGCGTAGCGCTCCTCCACCACGGGTCCGCCCTCGCGCCGCTCGACGCCGACGCCCTGCAGGCTGGCGAGCGCGCGGAGCGCGGGATCGAACGGCACGCGCACGTCGTCCCAGGGAGAGAGGTCGCCGTCGGGACGCCCGGCCTCCAGACGCCCGCACTCGAGAAACCTGAAGTGGCCGATGTTGTGCGCGGCGCGGTACGTACGCACGGCGACGAGGGGCGGCGAGCCCGGGCGCGGCAGCGGCGTGTCCTTGAGGAAGATGGGGTCGAACGTGACGTCGCCGCCGCCCGAGGCCTCGCGGAACACGCCGAACGTGCGCGTGAGGCGCTCCTCGAGCGTGTAGCCGGCCTCCTGGTCGAGCGTGATCGCGAGCCCGATCGCCGTGGCGGCGAACGGCTGCGAGGAGCGCCTCACCCTTTTCTCGCCGAAGCGCTCACGGAGGCGCCTGAGGACGAGCGGGAACGCGCCCGCGCCGCCCACGATGTAGATGCCGGCCACCTCGTTCCAGTCCACCTCGGACTCCCCTTCGCGCCGCGCGTCGCGCAGCACCGGGGTGAGCGCGTCGATCGTGGCCGAGACGAGCGGCTCGCAGGCGTCGTAAACGTCGTCGATCGGGATCGCGAGCGGGTCCTTCTCGAAAGCCGAGAGGTCCACGAGAAACCGCCGCGTCTGAGGAGAGATGGCTTCCTTCTGGCGCCCGCACTCCTCCACGAGGAGCTGCCTCTGCGCGCCCGAGAGCGTGCCGAGCTGCGCCTTCGAAGCGACCAGATCGGCGATCGTCTCGTCGAAGTCGTCCCCGCCGAGCCTGCGCACACCCTCGCTCGTCACGACGTCGTTGGCGCGGCCCGTCATCCGGAGGAGCGAGGCGTCGAACGTGCCGCCGCCCAGGTCGTAGACGACGACGTACTCGCGCTTCGCCGTGATCGTCTCGCGGTACCGGTGGGCGTACTCGAAGCCCGCGGCCGAAGGCTCGTTGAGGAGCGACGTCACCGAGAAGCCTGCGCGGCGGAATGCATCGAGCGTGAGAAACCGCTGCGCGCTCGAGCTGTTGGCGGGCACGCTCACGGCAGCCTCGAGGGGATCGCCGGGCGACAGGCCCGCATTGGAATCCTCCACGAGCGCGTCGGCGAGCGCGGTGAGGAAGCCCGTGAGGAGGTCGGCGAGCAGGAACCTGTGGCCGCCGAGCAGCACTCCGGTCGCGGGGCCACCGTCCGAGAGGAAGCGCTTCAAGGAGCGGAGGACCTCCCAGTCCGGGTCGTGCCGAAGCGGCACGGCGGCCGAGCCGAAGCGCAGCTCACCGGTGAGCCGGGAGGCCGCGACGAGCGACGGAAACGCGTCCTCCCCGTCGATCGCGACGACGGGATAGTTGCCCCGGTCGACGAGGGCCACCACCGTGTGCGTGGTGCCGAAGTCGATACCGAGCCGGGGCGGATCCTTGCGTCGACGCCGGGCCATCTCGGCCCTCACTTCCTCGCCCGCAGCCTCACTTGGCGGCGCGCGTGATCTCCACTCCCGTAGCCTCGAAGGAGAGCTGCTTCTGGGGTCCCTTGATGGCGTCGGGCTTGCCGCCGGGCGTCTCCTCGGCGTAGTGCTTGGCCGTGCCCTCGGGGATTTCCTCGACCTTGAACGAGCCCTCGACGACGGCCTTGGCGCCCGCGATGTCCTTGGGCACGAAGAATGCGTAGTCCTTGAACGTGATGCGCACCGTCTGGTCACCTTCGTTCATCGTCATCCAGCAGCCCTTCTGGGTGCAGACGGCGTTGACCTTGCCTTCGGTGCGGAGACTCTTTCCCGAGAACTTGGCGGGCTCCTTCACGAGCTGGGCGAGGGTGACGGCCTCGGGCTTGCCGGTGAGGGGGGCCCCGAACTTCTCGGGTGCGGCCGCGGCGGCGTCGGCACCGGACGCCGCGAGGGTCGCGAGGAATGTGGCGAGAAGGATCTTCTTCATGGGGAAAATGTAGCATTAGGAAGGGGTGAGGGTTCTCACCCAGGAGGTTTCGACGCATGTACCCCGAACGTTCGGTTCCGTATTCGTCCATCGAGGTCCAGTCCCGGTTCCTGAATCGCGTGTATGCCTACATGGCCGGAGGCCTGGCTCTCACGGCGTTCGTGGCCTTCTTCACGGCCAGCTCGCCCGCGATGCTGCAGGTCATCCTGGGCAACAAGCTCGTGTTCTACGGGCTCATGCTCGGGCAGCTCGGCCTCGTGGTCTGGATGAGCGGGCTCGTGGGCAACATGTCCGCCGCGACCGCGTCCACGGTGTTTCTCATCTACTCGGCCCTCAACGGTCTGACCCTTTCGGTCATCTTCCTCGTCTACACCGGAACCTCGATCGCGTCGGTGTTCGTGATCTCTGCCGGCATGTTCGGGGCGATGAGCCTGTGGGGCTTTGCCACGAAGCGGGACCTCACGGGCCTCGGCTCCTTCGCGTTCATGGGCCTCATCGGCATCGTGCTCGCGAGCCTCGTGAACATCTTCCTGAAATCCGACGCGGTGAGCTTCGTCATCTCGATCATCGGCGTGATCGTCTTCGTCGGCCTCACGGCCTACGACACGCAGAAGCTGAAGCAGATGGCCGCGACCGTGGACGCCGACTCCGAGGCCGGCCGTCGCGGCGCGATCTCGGGCGCCCTCGCCCTCTACCTGGACTTCATCAACCTCTTCCTGATGCTGCTCCGCCTCTTCGGGGGCCGGCGGGATTAGCCTTCTTCCGACTCCTCCGGGAGCGCAAGGACGGTTCGCCGCCCTTTCGAAGCCCGCCGGACGCGCCGTCCACGGCCCCGGCGGGCTTCTTCTCGATATCCGCGCGGAGCTCGGACCGGAGGTCGAGCTGGTCCACAGATTGGACCGGCTCACCTCGGGCGT
>JAEUQS010000623.1 GCA_016789625.1 Acidobacteriota bacterium
CATCAAATCGCAGATGGTGCTGCCGCGGCCCGTGAAGGAAGACGGCACGCCCGTCGAGGATCCGCGCCAGGCTCTCGTGGACCGGCTGCTCCAGTACAGGAAGTTCAAGGTCGTCGCCGAGCAGTTCCACGAGATGGAGACGACGCGCCTGCCTCTCTGGGGCCGGCCGACGCAGAAGCCCGAGACCCCGGAGGAAGGCGAGGAGACGGACCTCTCCGAGGTGTCGCTCTTCGACCTCCTCACGTTCTTCAAGGGCGCGATGGACCGGCACCGGGCGCTCCACCCGCCCGCGATGGAGATCGCCCACCAGCAATACTCGATCAAGGCCAAGATGGAGGAGATGCTCGAAAGGGTGCGCGAGTCCCGGAACGGGCCCGCGCCGCTCTCGACGATCTTCAAGACGCTCTCGGGCCGGGCCGAGGCCATCGCGACGTTTCTGGCCCTTCTCGAGCTCCTGCGGCTGGGGCTCGTCAAGGCGCTCCAGTCCGAGGAGTTCGCCGAGATCTTCCTGGAAGCCACCGGCACCGAGCTCACCCTCGAGAACTACGAAGAGGCTTACCGGTAACCCATGACCGAAGAAACCGCTGAAGAAACGACCGCAGGAACGCCCGAGGAAACGGCCCCCGAAAGCGCGCCGGAGACTCCGGCAGAGACGCCCGCGGAAGCGGCCGCGACGGAAGGCGGCGAGACGCCGGTCGAACGGCCCTCGGCCGACGACCTCGCCGCCGTCGAGGCCCTGCTGTTCGCCTCGGGGAAGTCCGTCCCCGCCGAGAAGGTCGCCGAGGCCGCCGAGATTCCGCTCGAGATCGTGAACGCGGCCCTCGACCGCATCGAGGCCGCCTGCAACGCCGAGGGGCGCGGCATCCAGCTGGACCGCGCCGCGGGCGGCGTGCGTTTCGTGTCCCGGGCGTCCTACGACTTTCCGATCCGCAGGCTGCTCGGGCTGGACGGCAAGAACAAGCTCTCCATCGCGGGCCTCGAGACGCTCGCGATCATCGCGTACCGCCAGCCGCTCACCGCGCCCGAGGTCATGGAGATCCGCGGCGTGAACTCGGCCTCGGCGATCCGTACGCTGCTCGACCGCAAGCTCATCACCACGGCCGGGCGCAAAGAGGTCGTCGGACAGCCCTTCCTGTACAAGACGACCAAGGAGTTCCTGGCGCACTTCGGGCTGCAGAGCCTCGCCGACCTCCCCAAGCCCGAGGAGCTGGAAGCGCTCTACGGCATCGAGCCGCAACAGCCGCCCGATCCGCAGCAGACCGAGCTCTTTCCCCAGGACGACGCCGCCGAGGGCGACGCCGAGCCCGCGACGCCCGATGCGGGTGCGCAGCCCGGAACGGGCGGAGCCACAGAAGCGTTTGCTTCAGAGACAACCGGCGACGCGCCTGATACAAACACCGTCGAGGAAGAGCCGGCGACGCCTCCCGAGGCGCCCCCGGCCGAGGAGCCCACGCCATGAGTGCAGAACGACTTCAGAAGCTCATGGCGGCCGCCGGGATCGCCTCGAGACGCGCCGCCGAGGAGATGATCCTCGAAGGCCGGGTCACCGTGAACGGCCAGAAGGTGAAAGAGCTCGGCGCGAAGGCCGACCTCGCCAAGGACCACGTCAAGGTGGACGGCAAGCTCCTGCGCATCTCCGAGAAGCGCCGCTACCTCCTGGTCAACAAGCCCCGCGGCATCGTGGTCACGGCCGACGACCCGCAGGAGCGCGACACCGTGTACTCGATCCTGAAAGGCCGCGTGGGGGAGCGCGTGGTGCCCGTCGGGCGGCTCGACGCCGACTCCGAGGGCCTTCTCATCCTCACCGACGACGGCACCCTCGTCCACAAGCTGGCGCACCCCTCGGGCGGCTGCAAGAAGGAGTACGAGGTCAAGGTGTCGGGCATCCCTTCGCCCGACAAGCTGGCGAAGCTCTCGCGCGGGGTCACGCTCGACGACGGGGTGAAGACGGCCCCCTGCGAGATGGAGCTCGTGGAGACGACGCCCGAGCGCGACGGCGCGGGCGGCAACGCCTGGCTCAAGGTGGTGCTGGGCGAGGGACGCAGCCGGCAGATCCGCCGCATGTTCGCGTCCGTCGGGCATCCGGTGTCCAAGCTCCGGCGTGTCGCCATCGGCCCGATCCGCGACCGCGCGCTGAAGCCCGGCGAGTTCCGCGATCTCTCGCCCGAAGAGGTGCAGGCCCTGTTCTCGATTCGGCCCGCCCGAAGAGGCACGGCAGAGACCTCTCGGGGTTTCTCGATCCCCCGAACCCCCGCTCTCCCGAGCCCTGCACCCAAAGCCGCTCCTCGAAAGACGGCCCCCAAGGCAGGTCCCCGATGAACAACGGCAAACGTCCCTCGCCCCGTCCCGCGGTCCTCGCGCTCTCGCCCTACGTTCCCGGCAAGCCCATCGAAGAGGTGGAGGCCGAGTACGGAATCTCGGGCGCCGTGAAGCTCGCGTCGAACGAGAACCCGCTCGGCCCCTCCCCGCGCGCCCTCGCGGCCGCGCACGCCGCGCTCGCCGAGGTGCACCGGTATCCCGATGGCAGCGGCACGGCCCTGCGCCGCGCGCTCTCGAAGAAGTACGGCGTGCCCGAAGCCGGAATCGTGCTCGGCTCGGGAGGCTCGGAGATCCTCGACCTCGCCGTGCGCACGTTCGTGGACCCCGGCGAAGAGGTTCTGATTCCCGACAAGATCTTCCGCATGGTGCCCGTCGCCGCCGGTCGCGCGGGCGCCTCGCTCGTCACGGTGCCGCTGGGCCCCGGGCTCAAG
>JAEUQS010000796.1 GCA_016789625.1 Acidobacteriota bacterium
CGATCTCCAAGGTGCAGTACGCCGTCACGGTGACGGGCACGGCCGTCGCGATGCGTCTCTCGTTCGACGCGGTGGTGGCGGCACCCGGAACGCTCGGCCAGCTCTCCCTGCCGGGCGCCCTCGTGGAGGCCGTCGAGGACACGGGCCCTGTGCCGATCTCCCTCCAGCAGGGTGACGGTGGAACCGGCCCCACTCTCCAGTTCCCGAAGGCCGGCACGTACCACGTCGCGGTGCGCTTCCTTCTCACCGAGCGGCAGATCGACGGCGCCCGGCGCGTCGATCTGCCCTTCCTGCCCGCGGCCACGGGACGCCTCGTTCTGGAGCGGGCGTTTCCGGGCGCGCGGGTTCTTCTGGGCGGGCCCGACGTTCCCGACGAGGCGCTTCTCACGAGCCGGCCGGTCACGGGCGGCAGCCGCCTCCACCTCACCGTGACGGTTCCGGGCCGCGTCCCGGAGGCGCAGCCTCAGCCCGTTCTGGAGGTCGAGAGCGTCGATGTCGCGACGCCCCTGAGAGAGAGCCTCGTGATGCGCACCGTCCACAGACTCGTGATCTCCCGCGCGCCCCTCGCCGAGATCCGGCTCGCCGTGCCGCGCGGCGCGCGGCTCCTCGCGTCGGCCGGGCCCGGCGACGTCGCGGGGACGCTCGAGACGCCCGGCGGAGGCGACGCCCCGGGGGTTCTCACGTTCCGGCCCGTGAAGGAGATCACGGGCGAGACGTTCGTGACCGCGCTCCTCTCGATTCCCCTCGGAGCCGCCGAGGCGCGCATCGCTCCCGTTCTCGTGCACGGGGCGTCCACGTCGCGGCGGTGGCTGCTCCTCGCCCCTTCGGCCGCCCGGGAGACGGAGGTCCCCCCGCAGGACGGCTGGGTGCGCACCGACGTCTCCGATCTTCCACCCCTCGCGCGTCCCTTCGCCGTGAACGCGACACGCGCCTATCGGGCCCTCTCGGCGAGCCCGGCGACCGCGCGCGACCTCGTCGTGGCGTTCCCGCGCCGCGTCCTCGAGCCCAATGCCGAGACGCTCGTGACCGACGCCGTGCTCGAGACCGTGCTCGGCGAAGCCGGCACCCGCACCGACCGCCAGACGCTCACGGTGGAGACCCGGCGACCGCTCCTCCGTCTGCCGCTCGCGGCCGATCAGGAGATCCTCTCGGTGCGCGTGGACGGCCAGCCGGCCCGGCCGCAGACCGACGGGACGTTTCTCGTGCTCACGCTGCCCCAGGCCACGGGCGGGGTCCACAACGTCTCGGTGGAGACCCGAACGAAGGCCGTCCAGCCCGTCGTGAAAGGACCCCTCACCGTGACGCATCCGGGGCTCGCGCTCGCCTCGCCGCGGCTCGCGTGGACGGTGATCCTGCCCAGCGGAAATAGATATCGTGTTACGTCGGCCTCGGGCGTGAGGAAGGTCTCCGTCGCGCTGGACGACGTCCCGATCGAGGAGCGGCTCGCGCCCACGAAGCAGGCCTGGGCGCGCAGCACTCCGAGCGCAGCGCCTCCACCCACGTTCGGGAGCAGCGTCCTGCGCACGGTCGCGCTCGACGCATCGGGGCAGGCGCTGCCCGGCGTGTCGGTCACGATCAAGCCGAGAAACGGAGGGCCGGCGCGGACCGGCGTCACGGATGCCTCGGGCGTCGCGATGTTTCCCGGTCTCGATCCGGGCGCCTACGACGTCAGCCACAACCTGTCGGGCTTCCAGAGCGTCTCTCGCGTGGCCCGGGTGAGCTCGGGCCCCAGCACCGAGGTCGTATCGAACCTGCCGCTCTCGACCGTCGTCGAAGGCATCACCGTCACCGGGGAGGCCCCCGTCGTCGACGTCACGAAGACGAACACGTCCATGAATTTCACGGCCGACATGATCCACAAGACACCGGGCTCGAAGATCGGGACTCACGGCGCGACGCGGTCGGAGAACTCGTTCCTCGTCGATGGTCTGAATACCCGCGAGGCCGGGACGCGCTCCCTCGACGTCCAGATCGAGGGCCGCGGCAAGCGCGTGCTCCTGATGAGCCCCATGGCGGCCCCGGGGCCGCTCTCGGTGACCTTCGACGTGAAGAAGGGCTAGGAGGACGGGCGGCCGTAGACCAGACCGCGGGAGAGCCGGGGCGGGAGGCTCGCGAGGACCTGCCTCACCGACCGGATCTCCCCGCCCTCGGCCCGGATGCCCGGGGCGATTTCGTCGTACGCGCGCCGGTAGCGATACCAGGGGATCGTCGGGAAGAGGTGATGGAGAAGGTGGAGGTTCTGCGCCAGGAAGCCCGTGTCGAGAAGGGCCCGGGCCGCCGCGGACTCCCCGTCGATCGCCACCGTGTCGCGCAGCCGGCCCCGCTCCGTGTGCGGCCGGTGCGGCAGGTAGTCGAAGAGGAGCGCGAGCGCGGCCACGGCGAGCTGCGCCGGGAGCACCCAGTAGAGGAGCGCCGCGCCGAGGTGCCCCGTGGCGAACGAAACTCCCAGCACGGTCAGGAGGAGGAGGATCCCCGCCACCGTCTGCAGCAGCACGCCATCTTTCGCCACGAGCCGTGTGAAGTAGAACCGGTAGTAGTGCGGCCAGGTGGTGAAGAACCGCGCGAGGGTGCCCGGCCAGGTGCGGCCGACGACCCAGAAGTCGGGATCCTCGGCGGGGTCGTTCGTGTGCGCGTGGTGGTGGAGATGGATCTTTCGAAAGGCCGCGAACGGGGCTGCGAGCGCGATCGCTGCGAGCCAGCCCACGGCGTCGTTGAGGAGCGGCCTGCGGGACACCGCGCGGTGCGCCGCGTCGTGCGAAACCGTGAACTGGACGTACGCGGCGAGCGTCCCGATCGCGACGGCGAGCACGGGATGCAGTCGCCCCGACACGGCCAGTGCGATCGCCGTGCCCTGGACGGCCCACGCCGTCAGCGACAGGAGCACCGTGGGCCAGGCCGTGGCCCCGGCCGGAAGCCCCCAGCGTTTCGCGACCCCGGGATCCACACGCGCCGCCATGAGCCGTCGAGCTTAACGCGCTCCACGCCCCCTGACCCGGCTTAACATGGTTCACCGCATGCGCTCGGGGACGGCCCTCTTCGTACTCGTCCTCCTGACGGGAGCCGCGGTCGCGGACACCCCCGTTCCGGGCTCCGCACCCGCTCCCCAGGGCGGAGCTCCGGGGACCGCGGCAGTTCTGCCCGAGTCCATCCCCGATTCCGTCGCGGCGCTGAACAGGTCGTCCAAGGTTCTCAGCGACACCGACCCGGCCCGCTCGAAGGAGCTGGCCCAGCGGGCGCTCGAGCTCTCGCTCCGGAACGGCGACCGGTCGGGAGCCGCGTACTCGTTCCACAACCTCGGGATCGCCGAGCGCAACCTCGGGCACCTCGAGGTGGCCTTCGACATGGTGACCAATGCCCGCCAGGGCTTCGCCGCGCTCGAGGACACGAAGAACGAGGCGAACACGCTCAACACCCTGGGGCTCATCCACTTCGATCGCGGGGACGGGCCGGCCGCCCTCGAATCGCACCTCGAGGCGCTCCGCCTGCGCCGCTCGATCAACGACGAGCAGGGGCTCGCGTACTCCTACAACAACATCGGCAACGTCTACCGGACGATGGGCGCGTTCGACAAGGCCCTCGAGTTCCACCGCCAGTCGCTCGCGTCCAAGGAGCGGCTCGGCGACGTCCACGGCCAGGCCTGGTCGCACCAGAACATCGGCAACACGTATCGCTCCATGGGCGATCGCGAGAAGGCCCGCGAGAGCTACGAGAAGGCGCTCGCCATCCGCGAGAGGCTGGGAGACAAGAAGAGCCTCTCGGGCTCCTACAACGTGCTCGGCACCCTCTACGAGAAAACCGAGCCTCGGCGGGCGCACGACTACTTCGTCAAGGCCCTCGCGCTGCGCCGCGAGATCGACGACGTGCGGGGCATCGCCGGGTCGCTCAACAACCTCGCCAACGCCAAGCGCCTCCTGGGCCGGCCGGCCGACGCCCTCCCGCTCCTCGCCGAGTCCGAGCGCATCGCGACGGAGTCGGGGGCCACGCTCATCGCCTCGGAGGCGAACCTCTACGCGAGCGAGGCGCTCACCGACCTGGGCCGGCATGCCGAGGCGCTCGCGCGGTTCAAGGAGTACATCCGGCTCAAGGACTCGCTGAACGAGACCGACAAGACCAAGCGGCTCACGGAGCTCACGTCGCGCTTCGAGAACCGCGAGAAGGAGCGCGAGATCGCGCTCCTCAAGAAGGACCGCGAGCTGAGCGACGCCCGAAAGGAGCGCGAGACGATCGCGAAGTGGGCGGCCGCCATCGCGGCGCTCCTCCTCTTCGGCCTCGCGCTCGCGCTCTGGAACCGCGGACGCATCCGCAAGGCCGGGGAGGAGCGTTACCGCAGAAAGAGCGAGGAGCTCGACGCGCAGGCCCGTCAGCTCGACGCTTACGCGCGTCAGCTCCGGGAAGCCCTCGACCTCGTTCAGGCGAGCGAGGCCCGGGCGCTCGAATCGGAGAAGGCGGCCCTCGAGGCCAGCCGCATCAAGAGCGCCTTTCTCGCGAACACGAGCCACGAGCTCAGGACGCCGCTCAACGCGATCATCGGCTACGCGGAGATCCTCGCCGAGGACGCCCGCGCGGGCGGCACGAACGCGGCGGCGGCCGCCGATCTCGAGAAGATCCGGCATTCGGGGCACCACCTCCTCGGCCTCATCGACGCGATCCTGGACATCTCCAAGGTGGAGTCGGGAAAGATGGAGCTCCACCTCGAGGAGTTCGACGCGCGGGATCGGGTGGACGACGTCACCGCCATCGCGCAGCCCCTCGCCGAGAAGAAGGGCAACCAGTTCGTGATCGTGGCCTCCCCCACCCTCGGCACGGGATTCGGCGATGTCGTGAAGCTCAAGCAGGTGCTCCTCAACCTGGCCGGGAACGCCGCCAAATTCACGGAGAAGGGCCGCATCACGCTCCGCGCCTCTCGGGACGTCTCCTCCCGCGGCGACGACCTCGTGTTCGAGATCGAGGACACGGGAATCGGCATGACGGAGGAGCAGCTCGGCAAGGTGTTCCAGCCGTTCGTGCAGGCCGACGCCGGGACGACCCGGAGGTTCGGCGGCACGGGTCTCGGCCTCTCCATCGCGAAGAGGTTCGTCGAGCTGCTCCGGGGCGAGCTGACGGTCGAGAGCACGCCCGGGCAGGGCACGACGTTCACCGTGCGCGTGCCGCGCCGGCTCGACCGGCGAGGCTCCGCGCAGCTGTCGGCCGCGGCCCTCCGGGAGGCGGCGGCCGCCGTGCGCGGCTGAGCGCGCGCGAACTATGATTCGCGCATGACGATGAAGCTTCTCTACACCGCACACGCGACGGCGACCGGCGGTCGCAACGGCCACACCCAGACCGAAGACGGCCTGATCAGCGTGGATCTCTCGATCCCCAAGGCCATGGGCGGCCCCGGCAAGCCCGGGACGACGACGCCGGAAGACCTCTTCGCCGCGGGCTACGCGGCCTGCTTCGGCAGCGCCTGCGAGTTCATGTCCCGCCAGCTGAAGCTCATCCCGAAGACGATCGAGGTGAAGGCGGCGGTCGGCATCGGCCAGACGCCCGAGGGCGGCTTCGCGCTGGCGGTCACGATGAACGTCCACATGACGGGCCTGTCCCAGGAAGACGCCGAGAAGGTCGTGAACGCGGCCCACACCGTGTGTCCCTACTCGAACGCCACCCGCAACAACATCGAGGTGACGCTGGTCGTCACGACCTCCTAGTCGTGGCCGGGCGCACGGATCCCGCCCGGGATCCGTGCTACCTTCCTCTCTGATGTCACGGTTCTCCGCCGCCTCCCGCTAGCGGCCCGCAGGGGATCCCCGAACCTCCCTGCGCGGCCCACGTCGCTCGACCTCAACGAGTCAACGCCCGACGTGTCTTCAGCGGAGAAAACGCGCATGAACCTCCTCGACTGGGGCTACGGCCCCTTCTTCCACGAGGCCCTGCTGGGCCTCTCGAACCCCACGCTCGAGCCCGCCCGGGTCGTCACCGCGGCGCACGAGCTCTTCCGCATCGCGGGCCCTTCGGGGGAACGGCCGGCAGAGCTCCTCGGCCGGCTGCGCTATGCGAGCGAGGGACCGCTCGACCTGCCCGTGCCCGGCGACTTCGTGGCCGTCCAGCCCGTCGACGAATCCCTGTCGCTCATCCATCACGTCCTCCCGCGGCGCTCGCTCCTCTCGCGGCGCGCCTCCGGCCGGGCCACCGCGGCCCAGCCTCTCGCCGCCAACGTCGACCGGGCGCTCCTCGTGACCTCCCTCGACACGGACTTCTCGATTCCCCGGCTCCAGCGCTACGCCGCGCTGGCTTCCGTCGCGGACGTTCCGTTCAGCATCCTGCTCACGAAGGCCGACGCGTGCCCCGACGTCACGCCCTTCCTCGGCGCCGTGGCGCAGGCGTTTCCCGCCGCGGAGATCCTCGTCGTGAGCGCGCCGGAAGGCCGCGGGCTTCCCGAGGTGCGGGCTCTCGTGCCCCCCGGACGAACCGTCGTGCTCCTCGGCTCCTCGGGCGTCGGCAAGTCCACGCTGCTCAACGCCGTCGCGGGGCGCGACCTGATGGACGTGAGAGCCGTGCGCGAGGACGGCACCGGCCGGCACGCCACCACGCGGCGCGAGCTCTTCCGGCTGCCGGGTCTCGGCCTCGTGCTGGACGTCCCCGGCCTCCGCGAGGTGGGGCTCACGGGCGCCTCCCCCGAGCTCGCCGCGATCGAGGAGCTCGCGGCCCACTGTCGCTTCCGGGACTGCACCCACGGCGTCGAGCCCGGCTGTGCCGTGCGGCGCGCGGTCGAGGAGAACCGTCTCGACGCGGCGCTCGTCGAGCACCACGAACGTCTGAAGCGCGAGGCGGAATGGTTCCAGACCCGCACGAGCGCAACCGCCGCCGTGGCCGAGAAGCTGCGTTACCGGAGGCTCATGGGCGGCAGCCGGCCGCCGAAGAAGATCCGGTTCGCGTAATAGACTCTCGCGTCGCCGGCTCCACCCGGAGCCCCTCCCACCACCACATCAAGGAGTTCCGATGAACAAGACCTCCCTCGTGACCCTCGCCGTCGCCGCCCTCTGCGCGCTCCCCGCGTCCGCGCAGGACATGAAGACCCCGCGTCCCAGCCCCAAGGGCACCGTGATGCAGACCGTGGGCATCACCGACTTCACCGTCGTTTACAGCCGGCCCGGCGTGAAGGGCCGCGAGATCTGGGGCAAGCTGGTGCCGTTCGGCGAGGTGTGGCGCACGGGCGCGAACGAGGCCACGATCTTCGAGACCTCGACCGACATGAACGTGGCCGGCAAGCCGCTCCCGAAGGGCAAGTACAGCCTCCACACCATTCCCGGCAAGGACGAGTGGACGGTCATCTTCAACTCCGTCGCCGACCAGTGGGGCTCCTACAGCTACGACAAGGCGAAGGACGTCCTGCGCGTCATGGCCAAGCCCATGTCCAACGCGATGACCGAGAACCTCACGATCTCGTTCGCGAACCTCACCCAGGACTCCGCGGATCTCCTCATCGACTGGGAGAAGGTCCGCGTCTCCGTTCCCATCAAGCTCGACACCGTGAAGCTCACGATGGCCGAGATCGAGCGCTCGCTGGCCGCGGCCAAGGCCGACGACTGGCGCACGCCGATGCTGGCGGCGCGATTCGCGACCGACAACAAGATGACCGAGAAGGCCGAGGAGTGGCTCAACCGCTCGCTCAAGGTCAAGGAGACCCCGGGCAACCTGTACGACAAGGCCAAGATGCAGTACGCCGAGGGCAAGAAGGACGCCGCTCTCGCGACGGCCAAGAAGGCCGCCGAGGCGGGCAAGGCCCAGAACGCCAGCGCCGGGATGATGGAAGCCATCGAGACCCTCTCGAAGGACATCGCCGCCGGCAAGAAGATGTAAGACCCGGGGAACCCAGTTATGGGTTCCCCTACCCTCCGCTCCGCTCGCT
>JAEUQS010000815.1 GCA_016789625.1 Acidobacteriota bacterium
AGGAAGCGCTCCTCCCGGGTCTTGTTCGCGGCGGAGACGTCGAAGCAGCCGCAATCGATGGGGTTGTCCCACGAGAGGTTCAAGGAGATGGCCAGGATGAACGTGACGAGGAGCGCGCCCACGATCGCGGCCGAGGTGCGCGTCCAGATGCCGAGGACGAGCGCCAGGCCCACGAGGATCTCGAGCCAGGGGAGCACGAGCGCGGAGACGTTGACGAGCGCCGCCGGGACGATGCGGTAGTTGTAGATCATGTGCGCGAACGAGGGCGGATCGCCGATCTTCGGCAGCGCGGCCGCGATGAAGAACACCCCGAGCGCGATCGCGACGCGCACCGTGAGCCAGGGGTGGGTGAGGAGCTCCCTGGCGCGCGTCATCGGGCCGGGCCCTTGGCCTGGGCTCCGCCACGCTTCACCCAGTCGGGCCAGCCGTCCCGGTAGACGAGGAGGTTGTTGAACCCGGCGCCGAAGAGCTTCTCCGAGAGCATGTGCGAGTCCTCGCAGTCGCCGCCCGAGCAGTAGATGACGATGGGGAGCTCCTGGTCACGGCCTTCGTTCAGGAGGGCGACGGTCTTCTGGTCCACGTCCGATTCCCAAACGGACATCGGCTGCGCGCCCGCGATGTGTCCCTCTTCGTAGATCTTCGTGCGCCGCGCGTCCAGGAAGAGCACGCCCTGGGCGTACAGCCACGCGGTGTCTTTCCCGGTGACCTCGACGTACGGCTTGTCGGGATGGACGGGGAAGCGCGCCAGGAGCTCCTCCTTGGAGGCGGGCTTCGGGGCCTGGCTCGGCGCCGGGCTCGCGGCCGGTTTCGGCACGGTCGGGGCCGGCGTTCCCAGCGTTCCCGGCGTCGCCGCGACCGGCGCGACGGTTGCAGGGGCCGGTGGAGCGGCGTCGGCCGGAGTGGCAACGGCGGGCTGGACCGCGGCTTCATCGAGCTCCGGCGGAGGGGCCGGGCGCTCGGGAGGTGGCCCCTGGTTCGGCTTGTAGTCGCCCACCAGCTTCAGCTTGCGTTCCCGATCGGCCAGCGTGTTCGAGACACCCGCGCACAGGACGGCCAGAACGACGAGCGTCGCGGCTTCCAGGGCGTGCTTCTTGAGGTCCATACTCTTCTTTCGCTCTCCCGGGCGGCCTCCGCCGGGCCGGGCGGCAGATTCTAAGCAAGCGCGGAGCCGCTTCCCGCGTGCCGGGATGGCGTCCCGAAACGCAAAAGCCGCACTAGAATCGGGCGACCGGAAGAGGGGAGCACGGAAGGGGCACATGAGCGGGAAGAGCACTCTGACCATCACCGACAACAGGACGGGCAAGACCTACGAGGTCGCCGTCGATCCGAATGGAACGATCAAGGCCCTCGACCTCCGCCAGATCAAGGTGGACGCCGAGGACTTCGGTCTCATGACCTATGACCCGGCGTTCACGAACACGGCTTCGTGCAAGTCGGCGATCACGTTCATCGACGGCGACAAGGGCATCCTCGAATACCGCGGCTACCCCATCGAGCAGCTCGCCGAGAAGAGCAGCTTCCTCGAGGTCGCGTGGCTCCTCCTTCACGGGGAGCTGCCCACCAAGAGCGAGCTCGCCGAGTTCACGCATCGGGTCACGCACCACACGTACGTGCACGAGAACCTCAAGAAGCTCATGGACGGCTTTCGGCACGACGCGCACCCGATGGGCATCCTCATCTCGAGCGTGGGCGCGCTCGCGACGTTCTATCCCGAGTCCAAGGAGATCTTCGACGTCCCGAAACGCGAGCGGCACATCATGAGGCTGATCGCCAAGATGCCCACGCTCGGCGCGATGGCCTATCGGCACTCGATGGGCTTCCCGTACGTGTTCCCCGACAACGAGCTCTCGTATACCGGCAACTTCCTCTCGATGATGAAGAAGATGGCCGAGCCCCGGTACAAGGTCGATCCCGTTCTCGAGAAGGCGCTCGACGTTCTCTTCATCCTCCACGCCGACCACGAGCAGAACTGCTCGACGAACGCGATGCGCGGCGTGGGATCGGCGCACACCGACCCGTACTCCGCCGTCGCCGGAGCCACCGCAGCGCTCTACGGCCCGCTCCACGGCGGCGCCAACGAGGCCGTGCTGCGCATGCTTCGCGAGATCGGCAGCCTGGCGAACGTGCCGGCCTTCGTGAAGGAAGTGAAGGAAGGCAAGGGCGAGAAGAGGCTGATGGGCTTCGGTCACCGCGTGTACAAGAATTACGACCCGCGCGCGACCGTCATCAAGAAGCTGGCCGAGCAGGTCTTCGAGGTCACGGGGCGGAACCCGCTCCTCGACATCGCGGTCGAGCTCGAGCGCATCGCCCTCGAGGACGACTACTTCATCAAGCGCAAGCTCTACCCGAACGTGGACTTCTACTCGGGCCTCATCTACGAAGCTCTGGGCTTCCCGACCGACTTCTTCACGGTGCTCTTCGCCATTCCGCGCACCGCGGGCTGGCTCGCGCAGTGGAAGGAGCTTCTCGGCGACGCGGACCAGAAGATCGCCCGTCCCCGCCAGATCTACACGGGAGCCACCCGCCGGGACTACGTTCCCATGGATGCCAGGTAGAAGATCCCGGCGCCGGGGAGAAAAGGAACCCGACATCGGGTTCCTTTTTTCTTTGGGCCGTCAGCTCTTCTGGCAGGCCGTGCAGAGGCCGCGAAGAACGACGGACAGGTCCTCGACGCTCTTGCCGTCGGGCAGCTTCGTGCGGCGCCGGAGCGGGAGCTCGGCCCAGTCCACGTCTTCCACGCGCTTGCACGCGCGGCAGATGAAGTGGTGGTGCCGGTTCACGTTCGCGTCGAACCGGGCGAGGGCGTCGTCGAGAACGAGCTCCTCCACGAGGCCGGCGTCCCGAAGCGAGCGCAGCACGTTGTAGACGGACGCGCGGGACGCCATCGTCGCGTCGAGGTTCACCGCCCTGCCGACTTCGTCGGCCGTCGGGTGCGAGGTCGTGCCGGAGAGGAACTCGAGAATCGCGACGCGTTGCTGGGTGACGCGGAGCCCGGAGCGCCGGAGGCGCTCTTCGAAAAGCGGGCGGGAGCAGCTCGATAGGGCTGGCATCCCCTCAGAATCCGCTCCACTCCCCATCGCAATTTAGATTAGCACCAAACACGGGCAAAGCTCGGCGGGAACAGGGGTGGATCCGTGTGTGACCCATTGACCCACTCTTGCGTCCGTATGGGGTCAGATCCGGCCGCGGGTCGAGAATCGCACCGGGAAAGGGTCGGTTCCGTGTAAGTCGCGTGTGGAGAGTCGTTTAGATCTTCTTCGGTGATTCAGCTCACCAATGGCATGCGGATCGCAATACCAAGGCAGAGGATTGAATCAGCGATGAAACGTCAGCTTCTGACCATGGCGACCCTCGGCACCCTCATCGGCGGCTCGGTGCTCGCCCTTCCTCCCGGCCGCGAAGCTGCAGCCCGGGTGGCGCAGCAGCGGGCTCTCGCCTCTTACGGCATCGACGTGAACGTCGAGCTCGATGAGAAAGGCGTGCCCACCTACGTGATGGGCCAGCTCTCCGCGCGCGTCGAGACCGACGCCGTCCAGGCCGCCGAGGCCGCGCTGGCGATCCACGGCGCCTCGTTCCGCCGTGGTCCGAGCGATACGTTCGAGGTGCGCACGCAGTCGGCCGACGAGCTGGGCATGACCCATGTGCGCATGAGCCAGAGCTACAAGGGCGTGCACGTCGTGGGGGGCGAGCTCATCGTGCACCTGACGCGCGACGCCGTCACGGGGATCAACGGCCGCTTCGTGGCCGATCTCGATCTCGACGTCCGCGCCGAGCTCTCGAACGCGCAGGCCGCTGCCTACGCGCAGGACCGCATCCTCACCGAGGGCGGCGTGAACCTCGAGATCGTTGCCGTCGGCGATGCCGTCATCTATGCCGGCGACCTCGAGAGGGCTCCGCGCCTCGCCGTCCCCGTGCAGGTGAGCTATGTGGGTGTCGAGGGCGTCGAGATCGACGATCTCTTCATCGACGCGAAGACCGGCGTGCTCCTCGGCAAGAACCCCCGCGTCCACCGGGCCAAGTCGCGCCGCATCTACAACGCGAACCAGGCCTGCGTGCAGACGGGCGCCGAGCTTCCCGGCACGCTCATGTTCTCCGAGGGCGGCTCCTCGGCCGACTCGGGCGCCATGGCGGCGTACAACAACACGGGCATCACCTACGACTACTACAAGGCCGTGTTCAACCGCGACTCCTACAACAACGCGGGCGCGATCCTCACGTCGTCGGTGCACACGCAGTTCTCCACCGGCACGAGCTGCTCGAAGAACAACGCGGCCTGGTTCGACTCGCTGAGCCAGATGGCCTACGGCGACGGCGACGGCACGAGCTTCACGAACCTCGCGGGCAGCCTCGACGTCACCGCTCACGAGCTGACGCACGCCGTCACCTCGCGTACCTCGAATCTCGCCTACCAGAAGGAGTCGGGCGCTCTCAACGAAGCCGCCTCGGACCTCCTCGGTGAGTCGGCCGCTTTCTGGGCAGGGGCCGGCGATTGGAAGATCGGCGCCGAGGTCTACACGCCCGGCACCGCTGGCGATGCGCTCCGTTACATGGCGAACCCCACGGCCGACGGCTACTCGCCCGACTACTATCCCGAGCGTCTCTACTCCGGCACCTGCAGCCCCTCGAGCTCGAACGACCAGTGCGGCGTGCACGGCAACAGCGGCATCGCGAACCTCTTCTTCTACCTCCTCTCGCAGGGCGGCACGCACCCGCGGGGCAAGACGACCGTCGCCGTCACCGGCATCGGCATCACGTCCGCCCAGCAGATCTGGTACCGCGCGCTCACGACCCTCATGACCTCCACCACGAACTTCCAGGGCGCCCGCACGGCGACGGCTCAGGCCGCCGCCGATCTCTACGGCGGCACCTGCACCGCGACCTGGCAGTCGGTCCACAAGGCGTGGGACGCCGTCGGCGTTCCCGGCACCTGGTCCTGCGGCGGCCCCACGACCTACTCCATCGCGGGCAACGCGGGCACCACGGGCGCGACCGTCACCGCGGGCTCGGCCTCGGCCACGTCCGACGCCTCCAGCAACTACACGATCTCCGGTCTCGCCGCGGGCACGTACACGGTCACGCCCACGAAGTCGGGCTGCACCTTCACTCCGGCGAGCCAGAGCGTCACGGTGGGCCCGAACGCCACCGGCAAGAACTTCACCGCCACCTGCACCTCGGGTGACACGCAGCTCACGAGCGGCGTCACGCTCTCCGGCCAGAGCGTCGCCCTCCAGCAGTGGAAGTACTACTACATCACCGTCCCCGCCGGCGCCACGAACCTGACCTTCACCACGACCGGCGCCACCACGGACCTCGACATCTACACGCAGGTGACGAACAAGCCCACGCTCTCCTCGTACATCTGCCGCCCCTACGGCTCGACCGGCAACGAGACCTGCACGGCGACGAACCCCGCCGCGGGCACCTGGTGGCTCGGCGTCTACGGCTACGCGGCCGGCAGCTTCTCGGTGACGGGCACGGTCACGACGGCCGCCGCCACGTATACGATTTCCGGAAGCGCCGGTACCACGGGCGCGACGGTCACGGCGGGCTCGGCCTCGGCCACCTCGGACGCCTCCAGCAACTACACGCTCTCGAACCTCGCCGCCGGCACTTACACGGTGACTCCGTCCAAGTCGGGCTGCACGTTCACCCCGGCCAGCCAGAGTGTCACGGTGGGCCCGAACGCCACCGGCAAGAACTTCACCGCGTCCTGCACCTCGAACCCCC
>JAEUQS010000817.1 GCA_016789625.1 Acidobacteriota bacterium
CCAGGTCTCCTCTTTCGTGATCACGTCGCTCCAGGGGACGCGGATGGGCTTGTGCCCGACGCCGAAGATCCACATGGGAGCGACGGTGAAGCCCTGCGCGTCGGCGTCGAACGAGAGCACCCCGCGATACCGCGCGCCGAACCTCAGATACGCCGTCCGGTAGCGCCAGGTCGTGGGCTTCGTCCCGGGCGGGGCCGGATAGGCCTTCGCGAGGGCGGCCCAGCCGCTGAAGCGGCTGACCGAAAACACCACTCCGGCCCAGATCAGCGTGAAGAACACGCAGAACAGGGGAACGACGACGAACAGCGCGAGCCGTGCCTGATCCGACATGACGGCGAAGAGGATCGCATGCCGACCAAGGCCGAACGAACCACCCTCCATCTCGTCGAATACCGACGATTCGTCGCCAACCATCGACCCTTGACGAAGGCTCGTCACCGCCCTATCTTCTTTCCCCATGGCGATGGACGAAACGATCGACGCCGTAGACCTCCGGATCCTGACGATTCTTCAGGAGAACGCGAGGATCGCGAACGCCGAGATCGCCCGGCAGGTGTCCCTGGCCCCTTCGGCCGTCTTCGAGCGCGTGAAGAAGCTCGAGGAGAGGGGTCTGCTGAAGGACTACCCCTCGCGCCTCGACCCCAAGGCTCTCGGGTACGGGCTCCTGGCGTTCGTGTTCGTGCGCAGCGACGACAAGGCCGGCCTCGAGACGGCCCAGCGGCTCACGAAGATCCCCGAGGTCCAGGAAGTGCACCACGTGGCCGGTGAGGACTGCTACCTCGTGAAGGTGCGCACGTTCGACACCGAGAGCCTCGGGCGCCTGCTCCGCGAAAAGATGTCGACCATAAAAGGCGTGCGCACGACCCGCACGACCATCGTTCTCGAAACCCTGAAGGAAACCACGGCTCTCCCCCTTCCCGAGCCGGGGGCCGAGCGCCCCGCGCGAGGTGCGAAATGACGACAGCCACGAACGCCAAGCCCGCGAAGACAGCCCTGTTCCTGGCCTTCGCGGCCGTCTACGTGGTGTGGGGATCCACCTACCTCGCCATCCGCTACGCGCTCGAGACGATGCCGCCGTTCCTCATGGCCGGAGTGCGGTTCCTCATCGCCGGCTCGATCCTCTTCGTCATCGCGCGGGCCACGGGCGCCGCGATGCCGAAACGGGAACACCTCCTGCCCGCGGTGATCATCGGCGCGCTCCTCTTCCTGGGCGGCAACGGCGGCGTGGTGTGGGCCGAGCAGCGCATCCCCTCGGGCCTCGCCGCGCTCGCCGTGGCCACGGAGCCCCTGTGGGTCGTGATGCTGCTCTCCATCGGCAAACGCTCGCTGCCCGCGGGGCGCGTCGCGGCGGGCCTCGCGCTCGGCACGTTCGGGCTCTTCCTCCTCGCGGGCCCGAGCAGCCTCGTGGGTGCCGGACAGGCCGATCTCCTGGGCCTCCTCGCGGTCGTGGGCGGTTCGTTCGCCTGGGCATTCGGCTCGGTCCTCTCCCAGAACGCGAAGCTCCCGGAGTCGCCCTTCATGTCCACGGCGATCCAGGCGCTCGCGGGTGGCGTGCTCCTCACGCTGTTCGGCCTGGTGCAGGGTGAAGCCGGCCGCGTCTCGGTCTCGGCCTTCAGCACGCGCTCGATCCTCGCGTTCTTCTACCTCGTCGTCTTCGGCTCTCTCGTGGCGCTCACGAGCTACGTGTGGCTCCTCCGGGTGGCCGACCCCGCGAAGGTCTCGACGTATGCCTACGTGAACCCGGTGATCGCCGTGCTGCTCGGCTGGGCCCTGGGCGGCGAGGCGCTCACGATGCGCATCGCGCTCGCTTCGATCGTGATCGTGGGGGCCGTCGTGCTCATCACGAGCAAGCCCGCGGGGCCGAAGCGGGAGGAGGCGCGCAAGCCGGAGCCCGCACCGGAGAACGCTCCGCTGCCCGCGCCCTCGTCCGAGGCGGCCTGCGCGAGCTGCTGAGGCCTATGATGCCCGGATGGCACTGAAGAGCACGTCCAAGGCGGCCGCGCCCGGGACACGGGCGGCCCCGAAAACCCAAGTAAGACCCGCCCGGAAGGCGGCTCCCAAGCCCTTCCTCCGCTTCTACTTCACCGAGAAGCTCCAGGCGAAAGCGCTCGGTGTCCTCGACGCGATGGAGCGGGCTCCCGACCCCGTGAAGCACCGCGACGCGCTCGCCGACGTCGTCGTCGAGCTGACGAACGCGGGCATGGCGTACTGCTTTCTCGAGCCGCTGAAGAAGGCCAAGGCCGGATTCCTCGTGGAACAGTCGGCGAACCTGGGTATGTCCGGCGCTCTCCAGGTCATCTCGTCGGTCATCCGCAACATCATCGGGCGCATGGGCGCGCCCCAGCTCCTGTCCGTCTGCGGGTCGATCCGCGAGCTGATGCGCTGACGTTCAAGGGGCTTCGGGAACCTCCTCGGGAACTTCGTCGACGCCGTCGGGTGGAGCCGCCGCCGCGATCTCCGCGCAGGGCGGCTGCAGCGACACGGCACCACCTTTCGAGAGCGCGAGCGTGCCTTCCGGCGCCAGCACGAAGATCGGCGCGTCGTCGTCGAACGAGAAGCGCAGGGTGACACCGAAGAGCCCCGCTCCGAGCGCCTCGACCGTCTGTCCCCGCTCGAGGGAATGGCTGCTCAGCACGCCGCCCTTCGCGCCGAGGACCTCGAGATGCAGCTCCGGAACGGACTGGAACGCCATCCCGCAGCCGGCGACGACGATCGACGCGCCGGCCTCGAGCTCGATGTCCAGGGAATCGCCCTCTTCCGGAACGGGCACTTCCTTCAGCACGAACCCAACGGCACTCACGCTGACGCTCTTGCCGCGGTCCTCCGGGCCCAGCCCCGCGAGCTCGTAGCGGCCGTCCGCATCGGCCTGGCCTCCCTCGCCGGCCTCGAATTCGTTCAGCTCTCCGGGCGAGAAGACCAGCGCGCCCGGCAAGGGCGCTCCGGTGCGGGCGTCCCGAATCCTGCCCCGGAGCACGAAGCCCCGTTCGAGCGCGAGGTCCCCGAGCGGCGTCGGCTCACCCGCGCGCAGCGGAGGAACCTCGAACTCCCGCCGAGGGAGGCCGCGAGCCCGGACGGAGAGCACCCCGCCCGTACCTGCGGGCAGAACGAGCCGGAACCGCCCCTCCGCGTCCACCTCGGCGAACCGCACCATCACGAAGGCCCCGTCGTCCTCCACCTCGGGAAAGCTCGACGTGAACGTGATGCTGGCGTCGCCGCGGGGCGCCGACTCGAACACGACGCGCCCCTCCGCGACGGCACTCCGCGACAGGCGAATGTCGAGGACGTCCGTCCGGCCCGTCACCGGCTCCCGCTGGTCCTCGAGGTCCTTCGCGCTCACAGTGACCTCGAGCGACGAGGACAGGCGCGGCACGCGGGCGAACGAGAACGTGCCGTCGGCGCCCGTCTTCACCTCGATCAACCGGTGCCAGGCCACGCCTTCCGCATCGAAGTAGGGCGGTACGTACAGAGAAACCTCGGCGCCCACGACGGGCAGGAGCCGGTCATCCCGCACCAGGCCCCGCAGATCGCGCACGTCGCGCGCCTGCACGGGAGCGGGAATCGGAGGGCCCGGGCTGGCTTGCGCGAGGCTCGGGGAGAGGCCGGCGAGCAGCAGGACGAGGGCAAGTCTCATCGGGACCTCCTGCACGCTGAGACCTTGCGGAGCCCCGCAGGTTCCCGGCTTCTAGAATCCGGCATGAGCGACGGACTCCCCGAGCGCATCGTATGCCTCACCGAGGAGCCCACCGAGGTGCTCTACGCCCTGGGCGAGGAGCGCCGCATCGTGGGGATCTCGGGCTTCACCGTGCGTCCGCCGCGGGCCCGCAGGGAGAAGCCGAAGGTCTCCTCGTTCCTCACCGCGAAGGTGGACGCGATCCTGGACCTGAAACCCGACCTCGCGATCGGCTTCTCGGACCTCCAGGCCGACATCGCACGGGAGCTCGTGAAACGCGGCATCGAGGTGTGGATCGCGAACCACCGCTCCGTCGCGGAGATCCTGGGCTACGTGCGGCGGCTCGGGGCGCTCGTGGGGGCCGGGCCGCGGGCCGAGGCCTATGCGGCGGAGCTCTCTGCCCACGTGGAGAGCGTACGTGCCGCCGCAGCCGGGCTCCCCCGCCGTCCGCGCGTGTATTTCGAGGAATGGGACGAGCCCCCGATCACTGGCATCCGCTGGGTCTGTGAGCTGGTGCGCATCGCGGGCGGCGACGACGTCTTTCCCGAGCGCTCCCTGATGCCGCTCGGCAAGGACCGCATCCTCGAGGATCCGCTCGAGGCCGCCCGCCGCGAACCCGATATCGTGTTCGGCTCCTGGTGCGGAAAGAAATTCCGGCCCGAGAAGGTGAGGGCGCGGCCCGGCTGGGAGAACGTCCCCGCCGTCCGCACCGGACACCTCTTCGAGATCAAATCCCCGGAGATCCTGCAGCCGGGACCGGCCGCCCTGACGGACGGGCTGGCCGCGCTGCATCGGGTCATCGCGGCGTGGGCCGGCGCGCGCAGA
>JAEUQS010000628.1 GCA_016789625.1 Acidobacteriota bacterium
AAGCCGCGCGCGGGAGCCACGAGGGCGTCCCGCGGGACGCGATCTCGCAGATGGTCGACCTCGTCATCACGCTCGGCGGCGACGGCACGCTCCTCTCGGTCGCGCGGCATCCGGCGCCGGGCGTTCCCGTCTTCGGCATCGACATCGGCACGCTCGGGTTCCTCACCGCGTGCGGTCCACCGGACTACGAAGAGGTCCTCGACACGGTGCTTCGCGGCGAGGCGCCCATGGAAGTGCGGAGACTCCTGGCCGTCACGGTGACGCAGGAAGGGCGCCCCACGAAGCGGCACCGCGTGGTGAACGACGCCGTCATCGCCAAGTCGACGCTCGCCCGCATCGCCACCATCCGCGTGGAGGTCGGGGGCAACATCGTGTCGCGCTACCGGGGCGACGGGCTCATCGTGTCGACGCCCACGGGCTCGACGGCCTACAACCTCTCGGCGGGAGGTCCGATCCTCGAGCCCACGATGCCCGCCCTCGTGCTCACCCCGATCGCGCCCCACGCGCTCACGCTCCGCCCGGTCGTCCTGCCCGACACGCTTTCGCTGCAGCTCGCCGTCGAGAACCCCACGGAGGTCGTCCTCACGCTCGACGGGCAGGAGGGCTATCCCGTGACGCCGACGACCCGCGTCGGGATCGCCCGCGCGCGGGAGACGGTCCTCCTCGTGCGGGCCCCGGGGCGCTCGTTCTTCGACGTGCTCTCGGCGAAGCTGGGGTTCGGCGGGGGCCGGGGGAATGGCTGAGGAGAAGGAGCCGAAGGAAGAGAAGCCGCGCCTCCCCCGGGCCGCGCGTCTTTCCCGCGCGCTCCGGATTCCTCACCCCCATCTTCCGCACCTCTCGCTCACGCAGGTCCGCGTCCTCAGGCTGTACCTGCTCCTCGCCCTCCTCTCGGGGCTCGCCGTCTACGCCGTCTTCCGCTCCAGCCGCTTCCAGGACCTCCTGCGCAGGAAATGCGAGCGCGTGCTCACGGCGGAGCTCGGCCGGAAGGTCACCATCGGGGGCTTCGACGTCGCGCTGTTCCCGCCCTCGGTCCTCGTGCGCGAGGTCGCGCTCGAGAACGACCCCCGCGGGCTGCAAGGCGCGTGCTTCGCCGCCGAGGAGATCGCGATCCAGGGTCTGCCTTTCGTTTGGGGAGACCGCGTCGAGATTCCGAAGATCCGGGTCTCGGCGCCCCGCGTGGTTTTCGAGGTCTTCCCCGACGGCACGTCGAACTTCGGCAATCTGGGCCGTAAGGGCGGGTCCACCGGGCCGCCGAAGATCGACATCCGCGTCGAGGAAGCGGTCGTCCAGAAAGGGACGTTCCGCTTTCGAGAGTGGAAGGCGCGCATCGACACGGTGGTGCAGAACACCGTGCTCACCGGCTCGTCGGGCGCGTATTCGCTCGCCACGACCTTCTCGCTCGGGAGCCGCCACGGCCAGTTCCGCATCGAGGATTACGACGTCCTGAAGTTCCATCTCGGCATCGAGGCCGTGCTCTCCCCGGGGCGCGTCCACCTCACGAGCGTGCGGCTTCGGAGCGACCGCATCTCGCTGGACGCCTCGGGCGGCATCGACGATCTGAGAAAGCCCGTGGTGCGCCTCGCGGCATCGGCTCTTTCGACGGGGCGCGCGCTGCGCGAGCTGTTCGGGCTCGGGCTCCCGCTGGAAGGGCTGGTGGCCACGAGCGGCACGATTCGCATCACCCCGGGCGCGGGCTTCCGCATCCGGGGCCGGTTCGAGATCCCCGATGCCATCTTCGGGGCGTTTCCCATGAAGGGACACGGCTTCGTCCGCGTGGACCCCAAGGGCCTGATCGCCCAGATCACCGAGGCCGAGTACGCCGGCGGATCTCTGCAGGGCTTCGTGCGCCTTTCCCGCCTCGACCGGCCCCCGCTCCCGATCCGGCTCGCGATCCGGGGCCGCGGCCTCGGGTTCGAGCGGTTCCTCGCCGACATCGGCCCGAAGGGAACCGGACTCCTGGGCTCGGGCGACCTGGACGCGCTCCTGGCCTTCGACGGGAAGATCGAGGAGGCCGACGGCTGGGCCGACCTCGCGCTCTCGCCGGTGCAAGGCGCCCGCTCCCAGGTGCCGGGTCGCAACGCGCTCGCTCTCTCGGGAGGCGGGCCGCTCCTCGTGAGGAAAGGGGTCATCGAGTTCCGCAAGACCCCGTTCGTGCTCGCCCGGAGCACGCAGCTCACGCTTTCGGGCACGCTGCCCTTCGGCACCTGGACGCCCGACCTCGCGATCGACCTCGTCGCGCCGGATCTCACCGAGGTGGAGCGCATCGCCGAGAACCTCTATCCCGCGCTCCAGGGCGAGCCCCTCGCGCCTCCCCTCGAGCTTTCGGGCTCGGGCCGCCTCACGGGCCGTTTCGAGCGCAGCTTCTCGGATCCCCGGATCTCGGGTCACCTCGCGGCCTCGGATTTCGTGCTCCGCAAGGCCCTCTTCGGCGAGGTCTCCGCCGACTTCGTGGTGGACCATCAGGAGCTCACGCTGGCGCCCTTTGCCGCCGAGCTCCCGCCCACGGAAGGGAGGAGCCCTGCGCGGCTGGGTGTCAACGGCCGTGTCTCCTGGGGCGGCAAGCTCGCCGGGCACTACCTGCTGCGCGATTTCACGTCGACCTACGAGAGCTGGCCCATCGAGAGGGTCATGACCTTCCTCGACATGGACCTCCCGCTCACGGGCCGCGTCACCGGAACCCTCCCGCTCGAAGGGGAGACGCCCGGGGTCGTGGGCCGCGTCGCGCTCGGCTGGGACGACGCGTCCATCTGGGGCCAGAACGTCTCCCGGCTGGACGGCACTCTGGCGTTCGAAACGGATCGCGTGCTCCTGCAGGGGGTCACGGGCACGGCGGCCGAGGGATCCTTCGAGGGCTCGGGCTTCTGGCGCTACGACGGGGCCTACGAGGTCGAGTTGGCCGCGCGGCGGCTCCGGCTGGCCGGGCTCACCGAGGTGGCGTCGGGAGTCCCCGAGATCGGGGGGCTCCTGAGCGGCCGGCTGGACGGTAAGGGGACGAGGGCCGATCCCGAGCTCCGCTTCGACGGAGAGATCGAGGAGGGCACGTGGGGTGGCAAGCCCCTCGCCAAAGCAGGCGAGGCGGTGGAGATCCGCGCCGAGCTCGCGGGAGAAGCGCTCGATGTGCGCGCGCACGCGCCCTCCTCGGCGACTCTTTCGGCGCATGTCTCGGGCTCGGGGGCGGCGCCCGGGACCCGGGCGGCGCGGATCACGCAGCTCGATCTCGAGGTCCGTTCGCTGGCCACGTACGCCGCCCTCCTGGGCGCGCCCGAGGAGGCCCACCTCGACGGTCACCTCGCGATCGAAGCGTCGGTGCAGGGCTCGGACGCCCGGGGCCTCGCGGGCAGCGGCACCCTCCGGAACGCCCTGCTCGAGGCCTATGGCCACGAGATCACGGCCTCCGCTCGCGTTCCGTTCGCGGTTCGTGAGGGGGAGCTCGTGTTCACGGGCCTCGAGCTCTCCGGCCGCAAGCGCGACGGGCCTCCGGGAAAGGACGGGGTGGGCACGCTCGCGGTGTCCGGTTCCCTGGGCCTCCTCGCGCCCTACACCCTGGCGCTCGCCGCGCGCGGCAGCGTCGACGCGAGCCTCGTGACGCTCGCGTTGCCGGGCTCTTCGATCTCGGGTCAGGTCGTGACCGACCTGCGCGTCGCGGGCCCGGCCGAAAAGCCGGTGTTCTCCGGGCGGTTGCTCTTCAACGACGTCGACTACGCGACGGCCGGAGGAACCTCGTTCCGCGCGATCAGCGGCGGCCTCCAGCTGTCTCCCGGCCGCGTCCTCCTGGACGGCATCTCCATGCGCTTCGGGGGCGGCACGGTGGACCTGGACGGCTCGCTCGGGCTGTCGGGCCTCGACGTCACGTCGATCCGCCTCAACGCCCACCTCGACAAGGTCCGGAACGAGCCCTTTCCGGGCTTTCGCGCCACCGTGTCCGGGGACCTCGCGCTCACCGGCGACGACGCGATCCGCACGGCGCGGGGAGACCTCGTCCTCGAGCGGGGCCTCTACACGGAAGACTTGGACCTCGGGCTGGGCGCACTCCTCGGCCGGCTGGGGCCGTCGCCGATCGCGTCGGTCGAGCCCTCGGCCCTCGACAACATCGCGCTCGACGTCCGCATCGGAATCCCGCGCGGCGCCATCGAGGTGCGCAACAACGTGGCGCGAGTGAAGGCGAACGGCGACCTGCAGGCCCGCGGAACGTTCGGACGTCCGCTGCTCTTCGGGAAGATCGAGGCCGAGGAGGGCGGGCGGCTCACGCTGCGCGGGCTGAAATACGAGCTCAACTCGGGGGACATCCTGTTCGCGAACCCCGTGCGCATCGAGCCGTTCTTCGACCTCTCGGCCACCACGTCGGTCCGCGAGTACCAGATCTCCTTCGAGCTCACGGGCACGGCGAAGCGGCTCGCGCCGCGCTTCTCCTCGTACCCTCAGCTCTCCGACGCGCAGATCGTGTCGCTCCTCGCGAACGGCGAGCTGCCGACCTCGAGCTCTTTCGCCGGGAGCGCTCCGGTCTCGACCGACCAGTCCGTGGCCGGGGCCGCACGCGATCTCCTCGCGAGCGTCGCGACGGATGCCGTGGCGGGCCGCACGAAGGAGCTGTTCCGGCTGGATCGCCTCAACATCGACCCCGTGTTCCAGGGCTCCACGTTCGACGCGCCGAAGCTCACCATCGGGAAGCAGATCGCCAAGGACCTCACCGTCACCTACTCGTACAAGGCCGCGACCTCGAACCAGGAGCAGCTCGTCGTCGTGGACTATCAGATCTCGCCGCGCGTCCTCCTCCAGTTCGTCAGAGACGAGCAGGGCGTCTACTCGGTCGAGGTCAAGATCCGCCAGGTGATCCGTTGAGCCCGCTGAGCCCGCTGAGCCCGCTGACCCGCCTCCTCGCGGGGATGTGCCTGCTCGCGGCGTGCTCCGCGGCCGCCCAGGCGCCCCCGCGGGGTCTTCCGATCGAGACCGTCACGTTCGAGGGGGAGGGGCCCCGCGAAACCGAGCGCCTGGGCGTCCTCTCAGGCCTCGTGAAGGGCCGGGCGCTCGACGAGAGCGCCGTGAGGACGGCGCTCCGGAACCTGCACGCCACGCGTCTCTTCGCCGACCTCACGCTCCTTTCGGCCGAGGAGAACGGCCGCGCGCACGTCCTCGTGAAGCTGGTTCCCGCTCCCCGCATCGAGACGCTCACGCTCCCCCCGAAGGTCCCGTCGCGCTCCCGCCTGCGGGTGGCCTCGGGGCTCGCGGCCGGCGACCCGTGGTCTCCGTCGAAGGCGAACGAGGCCGCGAAGGGAGTGCTCCGCGCCCTCGCCGAGATGGGCTATTTCGAGGCCACGGCCGGAGCCCGGGTCTCGGGGGGCTCGAACGACCGCCTCGTGCGGGTCGACCTCGGCATCGTTCCCGGTCCCAAGGCTCTTCAGGGTGCGCCGAGGTTCACCGGAGCCATCGCCCCGTTCACCTCGGACGAGCTCGCGGCGGCCCTCCGGCTGGGAGTCGGCCGGCCGTACCGCGAGGGCCGGGCCGAACGCGAGGTGGAGCGTCTCCTCGAGCACCTGCGCGGGAAAGGGCACGCGCGGGCCGAGGTGCGTTTCGAACGCGAGGAGTACGTCGCGGAGAAACGCGAGGCCGTCCCCGTCTACGCCGTGTTCGCGGGGCCGAGGGTCGTGCTGACGGTGCGCGGCGAAAAGGAAAGCCTCGTGAAGGGGCACGCCGAATCGCCCTGGACGAAGGGCGAGCCGCCCGACGAGGACTCCCTCGAGAAGCTCCGCGAGGACGTGCGGCAGACGCTTCAGGAGCGCGGATACGCGAAGGCGCAGATCTCGACGTCGTACGAGACCGCTCCCGGAGAGGAGCGCGTGACGTTCGACATCCAGAAGGGGGACCGGTACTCGGTCGCGCACGTCGGGATCTCGGGCGTCAGCTCGTTCCGCGAGAAGGATCTCAAGGCAGCCCTCGAGACGACCCGGCGGGGCTTCCTCACGACGGGCCGCCTCGTGGAGCGCACCACGGCCGGGGACCGCGCCACGCTCTCGGCCCGGTATCGCTCCGAGGGTTTCGCCGACGTCCAGGCCGGCGCGCCGATCGTCACCGACGCCAGGCGGCCGTTCACGCTGGGCGTGACGTTTCCCATCCAGGAGGGGCCCAGAACCGTGGTCGCGCTGGTCGAGCTGACCGGGGTCACCGCGCTCCCCCTGGACGAGGTGCTCGGGAAGCTCGCGATCCGGCCGCTGGTGCCGTTCGATCCGTCGGCGGTGGAGTCGGACACCGCGCTCCTGCGGTCGCTCTACGCCGACTCGGGCTATCTCGAGGCCCGGGTCGAGGCCGAGGTGATTCCCCTCGCGATCCCCGTGCCCGTGACCCCGGCCATGGAGGTGCACTACCGGGTCGTGGAGGGCGAGCCGTCGATCCTGGGAGCCACCATCCTGCGCGGGAACACGCGCACGCGGCATTCCCTCGTGGAGGAGGCCTACGCGCACAAGGAAGGCCAGCCGTTCTCTCTCGCGACGCTCGTCGAGACGCAGCGCAACGTCTCCCGGCTGGGCGTCTTCTCGCGCGTCGAGGTGACGACCCTGCCGCCCGACCCCGAGACGCGCGCCCGGGCCGTGGTCATCACGGTCACCGAGGCGAGCCCGTGGAACGTCGTCTACAGCCTCGGCGGGGAGTACGCGCCGAGCGCCGCGAAGAGGTTCAGCCCGAGGCTCTCCCTCGGCCTTTCGTACGCGAACCTCTTCGGACGCGCGATGGCGGCGGGCATCGAGGGCCGGTATTCGAGCCTCGACAGCCGCATCCTCGCGACGCTGAGGGAGCGGTCCTTCTTCGGCACGGGGGTTCCGCTGGGCCTCACCGGCTACGCGGCCAAGCAGGTGCGCAAGACGTACGACGTGCGGCGCGCGGGCTTCTTCCTGGAGTCGGAGCGGTCTTTCGGGCCGATCCTCAAGACGACGCTCCGCTACCAGTACGAGGTGGTGAAGCCGTCGGCCGATCCGGGCCTCGGAGCCGACCAGCGCCAGAACACGGCCAAGCGCGTCTCGTCGGTCGGACCGGGTCTTCTCTGGGACCTCCGCGACGATCCGATCTACCCCACGCGCGGGGGCAACATCTCGCTGGATGCCAAGCTCGCGTTTCCGTTCCTGAGCGCGGACGCCGCCTTCTTCAAGATCTACCTGCAGGCCGCGGGCTACAAGAGCATCGGAGCGGCCGGAGGCGCGGTGCTCGCCGTCTCGATCCGCACGGGGCTCATCGCGCCGTACGGGGACTGCGACGTCGTGGCGAACCCCGCCTGCGCTCCGAACCTCGAGGTGCCCGTCTCCGAGCGGCTGTTCGCCGGCGGGCGGTCGTCTCACCGGGCCTTCGCGCCGGACGCCCTCGGGATTCCGGGGCAGACGTTGGTCTCGAACGGGGAGGATCTCGTCGGGAGCGGAGGAAACGGGCTCGTCGTGGGGAACGTGGAGCTCCGGCAGCCCATCGCGGGCGACCTCGGCGTCGCGCTGTTCTTCGACACCGGCAACGTCTGGGCGTCGTTCAAGGACGTGAAGCTCTCGAACCTGCGCCACGGCGCGGGGCTGGGCCTCTTCTACCGCTCGCCGGTCGGTCCCGTGCGCGTGGAATACGGCTGGAAGCTCGACCGCAAGACCGGGGAGAGCGCGGGGGAGTTCGCGTTTTCCATCGGCTACCCGTTCTGACGCCGGCCGACCGGCCGTACACTTTGGCCACACCATGCCGCGCTTCACGGTTCTCGAGACGTCCGCCCTCTTCTCGAACCGGATCAAGTACGACTACCTCTTCGAGATGGAGATGTGGCTCAAGGGCCTCGAGCGCTTCTTCGTGCTCGACTGCCTGCCGCTCTCCCCGTTCGAGAGATCGCACGCGTCGCTGAAGAACTACGTCGAGGAGGTCTCGGTCGTGCGCGCGGGGGTCGCCCACATGGCGATGCTCACGACGCATCTCCTGGGCGAGGGGAAGGAGGATCTCGCTTCGTTCCTCCTGTATCTCGACAGCCAGGTCTCGCGCGGCGCCGCCACGACGGGCAGCGGCACCGTGCAGCGGCGCGCCGGGACCGCCGAGACCGAGCTCGCGCTCGTGATCGAGAAGCTGGACGACTTCGCCAAGCTCCTCGACGAGCTCTCCCGCACGCAGTTCCTGCCCCTCCAGACGTACTTCTCGCTCGGGCGCATCGTGCTCGGGACGCTGAAGCAGGATCCCAACCTCGGCGTCCTGTTCCGCGAGAACCTGAGGCCCGTGCTGGACCGGCAGAGCAAGCTGTCGCTGCACCGCGTGCTCCAGACAGTTTCCGAGCCCTCGCAGCGCGGCGCGCTCGCCGCGCTCTTCGTCGAGCTCTTCAAGGGCCTCCGCTACACGGAGCTCATCCGCGACACGATCTCCTCGCCGGCCACGGCCAAGCGCGCGCTCCTCGTGTTCAGCCTCGTGAAAGGGGAGAGCGAGAGCATCGTGTCGTACGTGCGAAAACGTTTCCTCCCGCGGTTTCCCGAGAGCTCCCCCATCGCCGAGGGGCTCGAGCGCCTCGTCTTCTCGATGGAGATGGAGGTGCGCAAGGCCATGGAGGTCGAGCTCGTCGACGTGGTCCTCATGAAAGACCCCAAGCTCATCTTCGCGCGCATGGAGGACGCCTCCGGGATCGTGCGCGATCTCTTCCAGCAGAGCATCATCGGCCTCGCCGAGACGTTCAACGCCGAGGTCGACGGCCGGGCGCTCTTCCCCGACTACTCCACGAAGTTCGAGCAGAGCCTGAGGCTCCGCGACGACCTCTGGGCTCTCACGGCTGTTTCGAGCGCGTTCGTGAAGAGCCCCGACCGGAAGACCCTGAGGGTTCTCGTGGGGGAGCTCGAGAGCTTCCGCCGCGGCTCGATGCGGCACCTGATGTTCAAGGACTGGTCGCTCTTCGAGCGCTTCCACGCGGGCTTCTCGAGGGAGCGGCCGCCCAAGACGTTCGTCCCGGCGGCGCACCAGTTCGAGATGTTCCTGCGCACGCTCGTGAGGGAGGTCGGGAAGCGGGCCGTCCTCTCGGCGCACCCGTTCAAGTTCCCGCGCCTCGAGCCCCTCGCGGATGCCGAGCCCCCCCCGGCCTGAGGCGCTTTGGTATCTTCGGGCGGGGGATTCGCCTTCCGGACCCCCATCAGGAGTTCAATTTTGGGTTTCGTGACCGTCGACGAGGCCGCCGTCCTCTACAGGCTCGGCAAGTTCGTGATCATCGTGGATGACGAGGACCGTGAGAACGAGGGCGACCTCTGCATCGCCGCCGAGCACGTCACGCCCGAGGCGATCAATTTCATGGCCCGCGAGGGGCGCGGCCTCGTGTGCGTCTCGCTCTCCGAGGAGCGCTGCGACGAGCTGAACCTCCCGCCCATGGTCGAGGACAACACCTCCACCTTCGGCACCGCGTTCACCGTCTCGGTGGAGGCGCGGGGCAAGGTCACGACGGGCATCTCGGCCGCGGACCGTGCGACGACGGTGAAGACGCTCATCGACCCCCGCACGCGTCCGCACGATCTGGCCCGCCCGGGTCACACGTTTCCGCTCCGGGCCAAGAAGGGCGGCGTCCTCAAGCGCGCCGGCCAGACGGAAGCCTCGGTGGACCTCGCCCGCATCGCCGGTCTCGTGCCGGCGGGCGTCATCTGCGAGATCATGAACGAGGACGGCACCATGGCCCGCGTGCCGGACCTCTTGATCTTCTCCGAGAAGCACGGCATCCCGATCGTCTCCGTCGCGGAGCTGATCCGGCACCGCATGCGGAACGAGAGGCTCGTGCACCGCGTCGCGGCGCCCAAGCTGCCCACGCGGTTCGGGGAGTTCCGGGTGGTGGGCTTTCGCTCCGACGTGACGAACGAGGAGCACCTCGCGCTCACGATGGGCGACATCTCACCCGAGGAGCCGACGCTCGTGCGGGTGCACAGCTCGTGTCTCACGGGCGACGTTTTCGGCTCGATGAGGTGCGACTGCGGCACCCAGCTCGAGATGGCGATGGCGGTGATCGCGCACGAAGGGAAGGGCGTGCTCCTTTACCTTCTGCAGGAGGGCCGCGGCATCGGGCTCTTCAACAAGCTCCGCGCGTACGAGCTGCAGGAGCAGGGCCTCGACACCGTGGCCGCGAACGAGAAGCTGGGCTTCAAGCCGGACGTGAGGGATTACGGCATCGGCTGCCAGATCCTGCGGGATCTGGGCGTGAGGAAGATGCGCCTCATGACGAACAACCCGTCGAAGTACGTGGCGCTCGACGGCTTCGGCCTCGAGATCGTGGAGCGCGTGCCTCTGGAGGTCCCGCCCACCGACGACACGCGGGGCTATCTCACGACCAAGAAGGCCAAGATGGGGCACCTGCTGAAGCTGGTCTAGCTCTAGTTATCCTGGGTGTTTCTCGATCCCCCCAGGCCCCCCACGAGGGAAGGGCGCAAGGTCAGGTGCGGGCGACGGCCTCGAGGAGGGCGTTCAGGTCGAGGGGGCGGTCCATCACGGCCGTCGCGCCCGCGGCGAGCGCGAACGCGTGATGCGAGCGCCCCGTGGTGCCCGAGAGCAGGATGATGGGCAGGCGCGCCATGGCCGCATTCGCCTTCACCACGCGCAGGACATCGAGGCCGTCCATGACCGGGAGCGCCTCGTCGAGCACGAGGACGTCGGGCTGCCTCTCGTGGAGCCGCTCGAGGGCCTGCGCGCCGTCCCTCGCGAGGTCGACGTCGTAGCCTGCCTTGGAGAGACAGGCGGCGACCTCGGACCTCACGCCGGGCTCGTCGTCCGCCAGCAGAACCCGGCGGCGCACGCGCGGCGCGGGCGCTTTCATGGGGCTGAGCGGCCGGGTCAGATGCCGTTCCCGCTGCAGCTTGCGGAGCTCGTTCGCGAGAACTTCGCCCGAAGCGATTCGATCCGCCGGCTTCTTCTGCAGGCAGCGCACGAGGATCGCCGAGAGCTCGGGTGAGACCCGCGCGCCTTCGAGCTCCTTTTCGGGCAGCGGGTCGTCGAGCTGCGCCTCCATCGTCGCGAGCGCCGTGTCGCGCTGGAAGGGAAGCGTGCCCGTCAGCGCCTCCCACGCGACCATCGCCGCGGCGTAGACGTCGGCGCGCCCGTCCACGGGCTCCTCGAGAATCTGCTCCGGAGCCATGTAGGCGGGCGTGCCCGTCACGAAGCCGGTCTGGGTGAGCTGGGGCGAGGGCAGGTGCCGCGCCATGCCGAAGTCCAGGAGGACGACCTTGCCCTCCGGCGTGAGCATGACGTTCTGAGGCTTGAGGTCGCGGTGGACGACCCCCGCCCGATGCGCGGCGTCGATGCCGCGGGCGATCTGCTCGAGAAGGGGAATCGTGGCGGCCTCGTTGAGGCGGCCCACGCGATCGAGCCTCTCGGCGAGCGTCTCGCCGGGGACGAGCTCCATGCTCACGAAGTGCAGCTCACCCGCCTCGGCGATGTCGAAGATCGGCGCGACGTTCTCGTGCTTGATCTTCCGCGCGATGCGGACCTCCTGCCGGAAGCGCGCGACGTAGAGAGGCTCGGTCTCGAGGATTCCGGGAAACAGCACCTTGATCGCCACCTCGGCGTCGAGGTCGCGATCCCAGGCCGCGAAGACGGCTCCCACGCCGCCTTGGCCGAGCAGCTGGCGCAGCTCGTAGCGCTTCGAGCCCGCCGCGAAGATCTCGCGCAGGCGCTCCGTCGAGACCTCGCCCGTCACGGCGGGATCTTAGTGCCGGGCGTGCCGCTCCGCCGGTAGGCCCTCGCGAGCGAATCGGGTGAGGCGCCGAGGCGAAAGAGCAGCAGGGTCTTCCAGTTCGTGAGCACGGTGCGCGCGATTCCGAGCGTCTCGTAGCGCCTGGGTGAGGTCTCGACCGACAGAGGAAGAATCGCGATGCGGCCCGCGCGCTTCACCCTCTCGAAGAGCTCGACGTCCTCGAGGAGCGGCCAGGGCGCGTGGCCTCCCAGCGCTTCGTAGACGTCGCGCCGTACGAACGGAGCCTGGTCGCCGTAGGGAACCCGCGTGAAGGCCGTCCGGAGGTTCGCCCAGCCCGCGACCCATCGGAGCCGCCGGCCGGCACCCTGGAAGGCCAGCCGGAACGCGCCGCCTGCCGCGCCTTCCGAGAGAGCCCCCCTCACGGCTTCGTCCCAGCCTTCCGGCAGGAGGGTATCCGCGTGCAGGAAAAGGAGAACATCGCCTGCGGACTGGCGCGCCGCCTCCCGGAGGCGCGCCCCGCGCGGGGCTTCGCTCTTCATCACGACGGCCCCGAGCCCCCGCCAGGGCTCGAGCGCCGGGTCGAGGGTCGCTGTGTCGGCCGTGACCACGACCGACACCCCGGGCCGCCTCAGACGCGAGAGGAACGGCTCCCCGGGG
>JAEUQS010000632.1 GCA_016789625.1 Acidobacteriota bacterium
ATACGCCGCCACAAGAACGGTGTCAGAAGGGCCGCATCAGGGAACCAGGGTTCTCCCCTGCGCGAAGCGAGATCTCGGCGCCCTCTTCGCCATGGCCGAGGCACTCGAAGAGGTTCCGAACGGCCTGGCCCAGACGATCGTCCGCGATCGCGAGCTTCTCGATCTCGTCCACGACGCGGCGCGCCTGTCCGGTCGCCTGCTCGGCGATCGCGGCCTCCTCGACGGGATCGACGCCGTTCTCCTCGAGCTCGAAAGGGAAGAGCCTCTCCTCGAGCGCGTTCAGGCTCTCGAAGAGATCCTCGGCGTCGGGATTCTCCTCGGCCCCGAGCTTCCGGAGGCGTTCGGCGATGCGTCGGGTCACCGTGGCGGCGTGGGGCAGGTTGCGGGGAACGTCGAAGTGCGCCATGGAAATCGATTCTCCCCGAGAATGGCTCGTGCTGAGCACGGCGCTTCTCGCCGGATCCCTCGGAATCGCGAGCATCGTCGGCGTCGCGGAGATGCCTTCCAACGCCCGTATCCTCGACGCGCGCGAGCGGAGCCTCTATGACGCCGGCCACGTGCCGGGCAGCCAGCACGTCGACTGGAAGGACTGGACTCTCGAGAAGCCGGGCCTCACGAGCCTCGTGACCGGCAACCCCGCGAACTGGGGAAAGCTCCTGGCCGACCTCGCACCCCTCGAGGCCCGGCTCCGCCTCCTGGGCCTGTCCAACGCGACGCCCGTGGTCGTGGTGGGCACGCCCGACGGCTGGGGCGAGGAGGGCCGCGTCGCCTGGAACCTCCTCGTGCTCGGCGCGGCGAACGTCGCCCTCCTCGACGGAGGCTTCCCCGCCTGGAAGGCTGCGGGCCGGCCGGTGGAACGCGCGACGCCGCCACTCCCGAGCCCGGGGACCTTCACCGTGGCGCTCCGCGGCGAGCGCCGGGCCCGTCTCGAGGAGGTCGCGCAGGCGCTCCGCGCGGGCCGGCCGCTCCTCGACGCCCGCTCACCCGAGGAGTACTCGGGAAAAGCGATGACCGGGCAGAAACGCGGGGGGCACGTGCCCGGCGCGCGGCTGGTGCCCGAGGACCGCCTCTACCGCCCCGATGGCCGCTACGTCACGGCCGGAGAGCTCCGCGCTCTGATCGGCCTGGGAGAGAAGCCCTCCGGCGCCCCACCCATCACGTACTGCACCGGTGGCGTGCGCAGCGCGCTCCTCTCCCTTCTCATCGAAGCCCGCCTCGGGATCGTCTCGCCGAACTACGACGGGTCGATGTGGGAGTGGAGCGCGCGCGAGGATCTGCCCCTGACGACGTCTACCCCTGGATCTCGCTGAGCCGCGCGACGCGGTAGAACTGATCGCGCATGGACCTGAGGAGCGCGATGCGGTTCGCCCGGACGCCCAGATCGTCGGTGAGCACCATGACCTGGGAGAAGAAGAGGTCCAGGCTGGGCCCCAGTGAGGCCATCACGAGCAGCGCCTCGTCGTAGCGCCGCTTGCCGATGAGCTCGTCGAGAATCGAACGCGCCTGCAGGTAGTCCATCGCGAGCTGCTTCTCGGCGTCTTCGGTCATGCGCGCGAGGTCGGGCTCGCCGGCCACGTCGGGCGCCTGAGCGAGGATGTTGACGATGCGCTTGAACGCGATCGCGAGGGGGCCGAAGTCGGGCCGCTTGCGGATCGCGGCCACCGCGGACACCCGCTCGACGGCATCGGCCACGTCGCGCACCTCGGTGGACAGCACGGCCTCGATCTCGTCGGCCTTGAAGCCGCGCCGCTCGAGAAGGTTGCGCAGCCGCTCCATGAGAAACGCGCTCAGCTCGGGCAGCACTTCGTCGCGCTTCCTCGGCAGATCGCGGCCGTGGAGCGCGAGGGCGTCGGAGCAGGCGACCGGGAGGTCCAGCCGCCACTTCTTCTCGACCAGGATCTTCACGACCCCGAGCGCGGCCCGCCGGAGGGCGTAGGGATCCTTCGAGCCGGTGGGCACGAGCCCCAGCGCGAAGAGCCCGGTGAGCGTGTCGAGCCGGTCGGCGAGCGCGACGATGCCGCCCACGTCGCCCCGCGGAATCGAATCCTCGAAGGAGGCCGGCTTGTAGTGGTCGTACAGCGCCTGGCAGATCGGCTCGGCCTCGCCCTCGCGCCTCGCGTAGAGACCTCCCACGATGCCCTGGAGCTCCGGGAACTCGCCCACCATGCCGGTCACGAGATCGGTCTTCAGGAGGCGCGCGGCCTTCACCACGGAGCCGGCCAGCTCCGACTTGCCGAGGCGCGCCGAGAGGCGTTCGGCCAGCTCCTGGATGCGGCCCGTCTTCCTCAGGTAGTCCCCGAGCTTCTCCTGGAACGTCAGGGCGCCCAGCTTGCCCAGCCGGTCCTCGAGGCGGGTCTTGCCGTCGTCGTCGTAGAAGAACCGCGCGTCGGCGAAGCGCGCGTTCACGACCCACTCGTTCCCCTGACGGATGAAGCCTTTCGGATCCGAGGCCTGATCGCAAACGGCGAGGAAGCTGCCCAGGAGCTTCCCCTCCGCATCCCGGATGGGCAGGGTCTTCTGGTGATGCCGCAGCGTGGTGACGAGGATCTCCTCGGGCAGCTCGAGGTAATCGGGCGCGAACGTTCCTCGCGAGAGCCCGGGCCACTCCACGAGGTGCGACCAGGACTCGACCAGGTCGGCGTCCTGGGAGGGCACGCCGCCCACCTCGGACGCGAGCCTTTCGGCGTCCTCGGCGAGGTGCCTCTGCCTCACGGCCATGTCGGGCTCGACGAACGCCGAGCGCAGCTTGGCGAAATAATCGTCGACGCCCGTCACGACGATGTTGCCCGAGGACAGCGTGCGGTGACCGCGCGTGGAGCGGCCGGTCTCCACGCCGTACAGCTCGAAAGGCACGACGAGCCCGTCGAAGAGCGCGATCACCGAGTGCACGGGACGCACCCAGGCGTGCGTGCCGTCGCCCCAGCGCATCATGCGCGGGAACGACATCTTCGCGATCACCGCGGGGAGGATCTCGGCCAGGATCTCGCTCGTATCCCGCCCCTCGACGGTCTTCCTCGCGAGCACGTACTCGCCCTTCGGCGTCGTGGTGCGGCGCAGGCTGTCGACGGGAACTCCCTGCCCGCGCGCGAACCCCTCGGCCGCTCGGGTCGGGGATCCGTCGGCTCCGTAGGCGGCCGAGACGGAGGGTCCGATCGCTTCGACCTCGTAGTCGTCCTGCCTCTCGATGAGGCCGTGCCCCACGAGGATCAGGCGGCGCGACGTGGAGTGCACGAAGAACGTCCCGTTGATCTTGCGATCGGCCAGCTCGCGGGCGACGTTCTGGAGGAGCTCGGCCCGGGCCTGCGGCAGGACGGGCGCCGGAATCTCTTCGGCGAGGATCTCGAACAGCATTTCGGCCATGGCTACCTCACCTCGGGCGCGCCGGCTTCGGCGTCCCCTCGACCACGCAGGAGCGGGAATCCGAGCCCTTCGCGCGACGCCACGTAGGCCTTCGCGCACTTCACGGCGAGATCCCTCACCCTGCGGATCACGCCCACCCGATCGGTCGCCGAGATCGCGCCGCGCGCGTCGAGCACGTTGAACGCGTTGGAGCACTTGAGCGTGAAGTCGAACGCCGGAAGCACGAGACCGGCCGCCAGGCACTTGCCGGCCTCCTCCTCGTACTTGTCGAAGAGGAGCTGCGTGAGCCTGGCGTCGGCGATCTCGAAGTTGTACTTCGAGAACTCGTACTCGTCCTGCTTGCGCACCTCGCCGTACTTGATGCCGGGCACCCAGTCGATGTCGAAGGCGCTGTCCTTCTTCTCGAGGAACATGCAGAGCCGCTCGAGCCCGTACGTGATCTCGGCGGTCGGCGGCGAGAGGTCGAGCCCGCCAGCCTGCTGGAAGTACGTGAACTGCGTGATCTCCATGCCGTCGAGGAGCACCTGCCATCCCACGCCCCAGGCTCCGAGGGTCGGAGACTCCCAGTTGTCCTCCTCGAAGCGGAGGTCGTGCTCCTTCGGATCGATGCCGATCGCGCGAAGGCTGTCGACGTACATCTCCTGCACGGCCATCGGTGAGGGCTTCATCACCACCTGGAACTGGAAGTAGCGGCCCAGGCGGAACGGGTTCTCTCCGTAACGCCCGTCGGCGGGGCGGCGCGAAGGCTGCACGTACGCGCAGCTCCACGGCTCGGGCCCGAGGACGCGGAGAAACGTCGCGGGGTGCATCGTGCCCGCGCCCATCTCGATGTCGTAGGGCTGCTCGATCAGGCAGCCCTTCGCCGACCAGAACTCCGACAGCTTGAGGATCAGCGACTGGAGATCCATCTCATGCCTCTTTTCCTTGGAACAAGGGGCGGAAAGGTTAGCAGGTACGGGGTCCAGGCCCCACCGGAAGGCTCAACCCAAAGCCGAGAGGAAGCGGTAGGACTTCAGCTCGTGCCCCAGAAACCGGCGCCGCACCTCGCGGCTGAGGTCCTCGAGCGCAGCGAGGTCGCCCGCGGGCGCCCTCACGTCGAGCTTCGTGAGCGGCTGATGACGCATCGCGCGGAGAAGACGCCGGGCTCCGTTCGGAACGGGGATGCCGCGCCGGCCCGCGCAGGACGCCATCACGAAGCCCGGGATCTCGGCGTCCAGCCGCACGGATTCACCCAGCTCCTCGCCGCAGACGGCGCAGAGCGAGTCCTCCGGCAGGAGCCCGCAGAACCGGAGCAGCCAGACCTCGAAGTACCGCGCGGCGAGCGCCGCCGGAACGCCGGCCGCGAGCGCGTCGAGAACGTGCCGCACGAGCCGGTAGACGTCGTTGCCGGGCTCGGCCTCCGGCACGAACGTGAGCACGCTCTCGGCGAGATACGGCAGCAGCATCGCCGTTTCCGCGCGGGTCGCGAGGTCGAACGAGCTCGATTCGATCTCCAGCGCGTCGAGCCGCGCGAGCTCGCGGCCCTCGCGCAGGAAGTACGTGACGTCGACCTCCGTGAGGAGCTGCAGCGCCGCGGCCCTCTTGCTTCGGCCGCGAGCGCCCTTCACCGCGACGCGCACGACGCCCTGCTCTTTCGTGAGGAGCGCCGCGGCGAGGTCCTTCTCGGAGATGGGGTCGACCCTCAGAATGAAGGCCGTGGTCGAGACGAGCGTCACTTCGAAGGATTCTGCGCCGCTCCCGAAGACCGTCGTCACGCTCGGCTGGGTGTCGTTCCTCACCGACGTCGCGTCCGAGATGATCGTCTCGCTGTTGCCCGCGTTCCTCGCCTCCCTCGGCACGGCGCCCGCGCTCGCGCTCGGCTGGATCGAGGGCGTGGCGGAATCCACGTCCGCGGCCGTGAAGATCGGCTCGGGACGCATCTCCGATCGCCTCGCCCGGAGAAAGCCGCTCGTCGTCTTCGGCTATAGCGTCTCGGCGCTGGCGCGGCCCCTCATCGGGTTCGCGACGCTGTGGCCGGCGATCCTCGCCATCCGCTTCCTCGACCGCATCGGCAAGGGCGTGCGATCGGCCCCGCGCGACGCGCTCATCGCGGAGGTGACGCCGCCCGAACGGCGCGGTGCCGCCTACGGCCTCCATCGTGCGTTCGACAACGCGGGTGCGGTGCTGGGGCCGCTCCTCGCGGCCGCGCTCCTCGGGTTCCTCGAGGTTCCTTTGCGCACGGTGTTCCTCCTCTCGGCCGTCCCCGGGC
>JAEUQS010000028.1 GCA_016789625.1 Acidobacteriota bacterium
ATTTCCGACGCGACCTGGCACGACTCGGGCATCGAGTACGCGAAGCTCATGGGTGCGGAAAGGGTCTTCTTCTTCGACGACTCGGTGCGCCTCATCGCGCGGAGCGACCGGGCGGCGGGAGAGGAGCGGGGCCGGGACTTCAGCGGCGCCGCCTGGGCGGGAAAGCCCGCCAAGGACCTCGTGGACGCCTCGGGCTTCATCTTCGACGCGGAACCGAAGCCGAGGCTGTCCCTCGCGGCGGGCGCGCCCGTCACGCAAGGCCAGGGCACGGAGGCGAAGCTGAACGGAGTGCTCGCGGCCTCGTGGCCCCTCGATGACAAGGACGCCGCGCGCCTGTCCCGTCTCGCCGCCGCCGACGTGGCGTTCGTGGCCGATCTCGCGGCGCCGGGAGCGGCTCCCCGGCTGGTCACCCTGGCGTCCACACCTCATCTGGCGGATTCCCGCTTCGCCGGTTCGCTGGCGGGGGCGCAGGCTCTCCTCGCGCCGGTCTTCGCCGGCAAGGACTCCCGGCCGTTCCCCCTGAGCATCGGCTCGGAGGAGTACCTGGCCCTCGCGCTCCCCATCCGCTCGGGACGCGGCGAGGCGATCGCGATCGCCATCGTCCTCAAGTCCAAGACCGAGGAGCTCGCGCCATTTCGCAAGACCCGCGACGGCCTGCTCGCGATCGGCGCCCTGCTCCTCCTCGTCTCCCTGCCGGTTTCGCTGGCGCTCGCCCGGCGCATCTCGAAGCCCGTCGAGCAGCTCGCGCTCGTGGCCGAGGAGCTGCGGAGCGGCCGGCTCGACATGGTGGTTCCCGAAGACACGGGAGACGAGGTGGGAACCCTCGCCCGCGCGTTTCGGAAGCTCGTTGCCGACCTGAAGGAAAAGGCCGCCCTCGAGGCCCTCATCGCGGAGATGCAGCGCCGCCCCGGTGACGAGACCCACGAGCGCTTCGCAGCCAGCCCGACGACGACCTCGGCCCTGCCCGAGGGAGGCCGGACGGCGGCGGCGACCACCGTCGCCCCTCTCAGCGGCGAGGTCTCGCCCGGTCCGAAGCCGGGAGCCGTCTTCGCGAGCCGCTACGAGATCCTCTCCCTCCTCGGTGAGGGCGGGATGGGTCGCGTCTACCGCGCGAACGACCGCCAGCTCGATGAAGAGGTCGCGCTCAAGGTGCTCGGCAACCCTGGCGACGACCTGACGGGCACCGGCGCGCCCAGCATCGCGGCGCCCGAAGCCGTCGCCTCGCTCAAGGAGGAGATCCGCATCGCGCGGCGGATCACGCATCCCAACGTGGTGCGCACCCACGACTTCGGCGAGGCCGCGGGGCTCAACTTCATCACCATGGAGTACGTGCCCGGCACGACGCTCCGCGAGCTGCTCCGGGCCCGCAAGACCATCGACCTCGCTCCGGGCCTCCAGATCGCCAAGCAGATCTGCCGCGGCCTGATGGCCGTGCACGAGGCCGGCATCGTGCACCGCGACCTCAAGCCCCACAACGTCATGGTGATGGGCAACGGCGTCGTGAAGCTCATGGACTTCGGCATCGCCAAGCGGCAGGACGGGCGGAAGGAGAAGACCACCACCACGGAGGGCACGCCGTTCTACATGAGCCCCGAGCAGTTCCGCGGGGAGCCGCCCGACCCGCGCAGCGACCTCTATTCGGCGGGCCTCCTGTTCTGGGAGATCTTCGCGGGAAGGCACTGCTTCACCGCGACCGACATCGAGGACCTCATCCAGAAGCAGCTCCACAGCGTTCCGCCCTGGTTGAAGACCGTGCGCCCCGACGTGCCCGATCTCCTTTCGCGAACGATCGCCGCATGCGTGGAGAAAGACCCCGAGAAGCGGCCGAAGAGCGCGCGCGACCTCGAGCGGGTACTCTCCAACGTGAACCTTCTTTGACGAACCACATCCTGGATCACGACCGGAGCAAGAGGAACGCTCGATGAAGAACCGGACACTCTCCGCCCTCGCAGCAACCGCCACGGCAGCCGCACTGACCCTCGCTCCGGCGCTCCTCGCGCAGAACGATCCCGGCGCGGCGGCTCCCACGGGTTCCGGGCCGAAGCTCAAGCTGTCCGCCGAGATCAAGGTGAACGTTCGGAACTCCTCCGACGTGAAGTTCCGTCCCGCGTTCCCCTTCCCTCCGGACTTCATTCCCGCGGGCGCGGACGGTGTCGACATGCGCACGACCGATCCCGGAACGAGCGCCGAGATCTCCAATCTCGCGCTCCAGCTCGACGCCGTCCTGACGCCCGACATCACGGCCCGGGCGCGGGTCCACGTGCTCGACCTCTACAACCGCAACCCGACCTCCTCGGAGGATCGGATCCTCGTGCGCGAGGCGTGGCTTCGGATCGGCAAGAAGGAGGACGTCTTCGAGCCCATCCAGAAGAACTCGTTCTACATCGAGGCCGGGCGCCTCCCGCGGTTCTCCAAGCAGATCGTGCGCAAGCTCGAGAGCTACGGGCTCTGGGGCACGGCCGTCTCCCGCTTCGAGGAGAACGCGGGCGAGGCCGGGGCGAGCTTCGGAAACCTGTTCTACGTGCGCGCCGCGGTGGCGAGCCCGAACCCGCTCTTCTTCCGCGACCCCAACGCCCTCGCCGGCGACAACGGCACGCCCGAGCGTCAGCCCGGCAACGTGCGACCCATTTTCGAGTCCGGCTTTCCCATCCTCTACGACGCCAAGGCGCAGGACGTGAACTTCGGCGGGAAGCTCCAGTACGGCGGTGGCTTCGGCGTGAAGATGGTGGGACCCGACGGCCAGGGCCTCGACCTCCTGGCGTGGTATTTCACTCGGGATCTCGCCGACAGCGTGGCGATCCGCGGGACGAGCTACTCGGGCGACATCAAGCTCCTGAACGCGTTCGCGGGCTTCGGCATCGCGTTCCCGCTGGACGGCCGCACCAAGCGCGAATACGGCATCAATCTGAACCTCAAGCTCGGCGGCCTCACGGTGTCGGGCCAGTACGTGATGCAGAACATCGCGGGTCTGAAGCGTCAGGGGCCCGAAGCCGAGGTCTCGTGGTTCTTCCCCATCGGCGGCCTCTTCGCTTCGGGCGACCAGCCCGTCTTCACGTTCCTCGAGCCCGCCATCCGGTACTCGCACATCGACAACCGCTTCGACACGCCGCGGCTCTACCCCGCCCCGTCGGTGGGCTGGGACTGGACGAAAATCGATATCGGGTTCCGCCTCGGCATCATCCGCGGCGTGGACCTGACGGCCGAGTACTCCAAGAACGACATGAAGCTCTTCTCGGGCGCCAAGCTCCACCCGAACGAGTTCCTGCTCACGCTCCGCGCGGGGTTCTGAACTGAAGTGCCGGGGGGGGCCCCAGGCCGGGGCCCCCCCACCCCCCCCCAGCCACACCCAGACAATGG
>JAEUQS010000052.1 GCA_016789625.1 Acidobacteriota bacterium
AGGCCCTGGAGGAGGAGCGCGGCCGCGGTTTCGAACCCGATATCGCCGGGCAGAGGGATGAGCTTCGCCGCGGGCACGGCGACGCGCTCCGCATTCGCGAACGGGCTGTCGGCAAAGGCCACGCGGTCGCCGCGCGAGAACCCGTGTCCGTTTGCCGCGACGACGCCCGCGGCCTCGTAGCCCGCGATGTAGGGCGGATGGCCGGCCAGGTGGTAATGGCCTTTGCGGCGATAGACGTCGGCGAAGTTGAGGCCGATGGCCCGCGTCTCGACGAGGACCTCGCCCTCCGCCGGAACGGGATCGGGAAGGTCCTCGACGTGGAGAACCTCGGGCCCGCCGAACGCGCGGAAGACGAGCGCCTTCATGGCCGGTACGTCACCGAGTTGCGGGGTCCCTCCCAGACCGTGACCTCCGAGAGCACGGCCCCGTGCGCGAGAGCGCCCGACGCGCGGATCTCGTCCGCGACCCACAGCGCGACGTTCTCGGCCGTGGGGTTCTTCACGTCGAACGGCGGCACGGTGTTGATGTCGTGATCGTGGAGACGCGCGGCCAGCTCCTTCACGAGCCGCTCGGTGGGCACGAAGTCGACCGAGAGGTCGTAGGTGCCGAGGGTCTCGGTGGAGAGCGCGACCTCGATCTTCCAGGAGTGGCCGTGGACGGGCTCGGGCCCGCCGACGTAGTCGCGCAGGTGATGGGCGGCCTCGAACGTCGCGTGGCAGCGGATCGTGAACGGCATCGGCTCTTCCTCAGCGCCCCACGAACTGCATGCCGGCCACGGGGTAGCGCAGCCCCGCGACCTCGGTTGCGGGAACGGCCCCGGCGATGCGTGCGAGCTCGGCCTCGGACAGCTCGACCTCGACCGCGCGGGCGTTCTCTTCGAGACGCGAGCGTTTCGTGGTGCCGGGGATGGGCACGACGTCGTCGCCCTGCGCGAGCAGCCAGGCGAGCGCGAGCTGCGCCGCGCTGAGGCCCTTCTCCTTCGCGAGGGCCTCGAGCGCCGCGACGAGCGAGCGGTTCTTCTCGAAGTTCTCCTCCGCGAAGCGCGGCGCGGCTCGCCGGTAGTCGCCCTCGGGAACGTCGCCGGCCTTCTGGAACTGCCCCGTGAGAAAGCCGCGGCCGAGTGGGCTGTAGGCCACGAAGCCGATGCCCAGCTCGCGGCACGTGGGCAGGATCTCGGCGTCGGCGTCCCGCGTGAAGAGCGACCACTCGCTCTGGAGCGCGGTGATGGGGTGCACGGCCGCGGCGCGGCGCAGCGTCGGGGCCGCGGCCTCCGAGAGACCCAGGAAGCGGACCTTCCCGGCTTCCACCAGCCGGGACATGGCCCCCACGGTCTCCTCGATGGGCACCGCAGGGTCCACGCGGTGCTGGTAGTAGAGGTCGATGGTGTCGACGCCGAGCCGCCGGAGCGAGCCCTCGCACGAGGACGTCACGTACTCGGGCCGGCCGTTCACGCCACGGTCCTGCGGGCGAGGGCCCCTCACGACCCCGAACTTCGTCGCGAGAAAGACGCTCTGGCGGCGGCCTTTCAGGAAGCCGCCGATCAGCTCCTCGTTCGTGTACGGCCCGTACATGTCGGCCGTGTCCAGGAAGTCGATGCCCAGCTCGAGCGCGCGCTCGAGCGTTTCGAGGGAGCCGGCCTCGGTCGCGCCGACGTAGAACTCGGACATGCCCATGCAGCCGAGGCCGAGGGCGGAGACCTCGGGGCCGTTCGCTCCGAGGCGGCGACGGGGAACCTTCGGGGGAGTCGCTTCGCTCATCCCCCGAAGGCTATCGCGTCAGGGGGTTGCCTTCGTGAAGGTGAAGTCCTCGCCCTCGAGCTTGCCCTTCAGCATGCCCTCGACGCGGGCGTGGAGCGTGCCGTCGGCCCGCAGCTCGTAGAGGATGCGCTGCGGAAAATCGTGAGCGAGGTTCTCGAAGACGACCTTCTTCTCCGACATCTCCTTGAGCGGGAACTCCACCGGTGTCTTGCCGCCGGGCTGCGCGATGTAGGCGATCCCTTTCGGGGTCTTCGCGATGCGCAGGTACTCGAACGACGTGCGGCCGCGCGCCACCGTGATGTTCACCCCCGCGAGGAGATCGCCCTTCGGTCCGATCCAGCGTTCCTCGATCTCGGCGCCGCCGGATTTCTGGACCCATCCGCCGTTCATCCACGAGAGCGAGCCGATCGAGGTGGCGTCCTGAGCGGACGCCGGGGTTGCGAGAGCCGCGAGCGCGATTGCCGTGATCGTCGTGATCGCAGAGAGCTTCTTCATGGGGAACCTCCGTCGACCGGAATGTGGCACCGGGCGGCATCCGAGTCTTGTACGAATCCGTCAGGCGTGGCCCACGAGAGCGGCGGAGAGGCCATCGAGGGCCGGGAAGAACTCGCGCGGGGGCTGGCCCGCGAACCTGCGGAAGTCGCGCAGCATGTGGGCCTGATCGAAATAGCCGGAGGCCACAGCCGTGCCTCCGCCCGGCGCCTCGCCGCGCTCGATGCGGTCGAAGACGCCGCGAAATCTCCGGATCGACGCGAAGAGCCGGGGCGACACGCCGACGGCCGACTGGAAGCGCCGCTCCAGCGTCCGCGGAGCGAGGCCCGTGAGCGCCGTGAGGCGGTCGAGCGATACGCGCCCTTCGGAGCGCTCGATCGCGTCGACTGCGAAGGCGATGGGATTCGACGCCTCGTGCCCGGTAGCGAGCAGCGTTTGCAGGCCCCGCTCGACCACGGCCAGCCGGCCCTCCGGTGATCGGGCGCCCGCGGCCTGCTCGAGAAGCTCACGCGCGCCCGCGCCGAAGACCGAGGCAGCCTCGGCGTGCGTGTCGGCCAGCTCGTGCATCGGGAGGCCGAGCAGCGGCCCCGCGGCCCACGGCGCCAGGCGCACGCCGACGACGAGGGCCGCGCCCTGCGGAACGAGGACGAGGGGGCCGGTGATCTGTCCGGTTACGAGGGCGCGGGGCTGGGAGGCCAACGCACGCCCGATGGTTTCCGCGTACGGCGCCCCGAGATGGAGGATCAGCTCCACGCAGCCGTCGGGCACGATGCGCGTGGGCTCCGCGGAGGGACCCGGTCCGGAGTCGAACGTCCAGAGGGCCCGCACCGCAGGGAAGAGCGGCCGGCCGGGACGCCTCTCGAGGTAGAGCATCCCGGTTCCGTTCAGGCGACGACGGTCTCTTCGCGCACGACCCGCACCGTGTGCTGGTCCTCGGGCGCGACCCCGAACGTCGACTCCAGCCAGCGCTTCGGCGTCGTCGAGCCCTCGCCCGCGATGCGCAGCCTCTCGACCCGCTCCTCGCCGTTGGGGAGACGGAACCGGTAGACGGCCTCCTGCGCCGCGCGGCCCAGGGACTTCGCGCCCTTGGGCAGCTCCGTCATCGAGAGGACGCGGATCCCGTCGGGGAGGCGCGCGTTCACGGCCTCCTGATGCTCCGGCGTGATCGCCTCGAGGACGTCCATGTCGAAGAGCTCGTGCTCGGACTCCTGCCCGAGAGGGAGCGCCGGGCCCATGGAGAGCCGGATGTGCGGGTTGAAGCCCTCGGTGTAGCGCACGGGCACCCGCGCGGCGCGGAGGGCCCGCTCGAGGACGTCCATGGTGTTGCGGTGCGAGAGATAGCGCGCGTCGCCGAGCTTCGAGAACGCGACGCGATAGCTGCGGGCCATCGCCGCGAGCTCGGCGCTCGCGACCCCGCCGCTCCCGACCTTCTGCCGGGTCTCGCGCAGCGGCAGGAGGTCCGGAGTGGCCTTGAGGCGGTAGGCCGCTCCCTTGGCCTTGTCGGTGTACGAGGAGCCGCGCATGTCGTCCCGCGCGTCCGCGACGTCCGACGCGATGCCCGACGCGGACGGTGCCGCGTCTAGCGAGGGCAGCGCTGGTAGACCGAACGAGAACGAAGGGGGCAGCGCCTCGGCGAGCACGGTGTCCTCACCGTTTCCCGGCACGCCGCACGCATAGCAGTGGCCCCACTTGCAGTCGTCGGTGTCCATCTCCTTGACGGCCTTTTTCCACTCGACCACGAGGAACGGCTTGCGGATGAGCGCGTCCACGACGTCCCAGGGCAGGCGCTCCTTGAGGTCCTTGTCGCGGAGGTGGCGGCTCTTGGGGATGCCGACCGCTGCGAGCGCCTCGTTCCAGCGCTCCCACGAGAAGTGCTCGCTCCAGCCGTCGAAGCGCCCGCCGCGCTTCCACACCTCGAGGAGCGCGGCCGACATGCGCCGGTCGCCCAGCGAGAGGAGCGCCTCGATCTCGGCCTCCCGCGGCTCGTGCCACTTCATCTTCGCGCCGCGCACGGAGCGGAACTGGTCCTTGAGGTACGCGAGCTTCTTCTCGAGGCTCTCGACGCCGTCGAACCCGAACCACTGGAAGGGCGTGAAGCTCTTCGGCACGAAGGAGCCCACGGAGACGTTCACGGTGGGCTTCACGCCGTGCTTCTTCCCCTGCGCGAGGATGTTCCGCACGAGCGTCACGAGCTCGTCGAGATCGGGCTGCGTCTCGGTGGGGAGGCCGATCATCGTGTAGACCTTGATGAGGTCCCAGCCGCGCGCGAAGGCGACGTCTGCGGCCTTCACCATGTCGTCGTTCGTGAACGTCTTGTTGATCACGCGGCGCAGGCGGTCCGAGCCGGTCTCGGGCGCGAACGTGAAGCCCGACCTGCGCACCTCGGAGACGGCGTCGGCCAGAGCCACCGAGAACGCCTCGGCGCGCAGAGACGGCAGCGAGATCGAGACCTTCGTCTTCGCGAGCTCCGGTGCGAGGCACGCGACGAGGGGCTCGATCTGCGAGTAGTCGGCGGAGGACAGCGAAAGAAGGCCCACCTCGCTCCAGCCGGCCTCGTCGATGAAGCTCTTCGTCATCTTCGCCACGTCGCCCGGATCCAGCTCGCGCACGGGGCGGTACCAGTAGCCGGCCTGGCAGAAGCGGCAGCCCTGGGTGCAGCCCCGCATGATCTCGAGACCGAGGCGGTCCTGCACGATCTCGACGGACGGCACCATGGGCTTTTTCGCGTACACGTCGGGCGAGAGCTTCTCGACGTACGTGCGCACGACGCGCTCCGGCACGCCGGGAGCGTTGGGCGTGTACGACACCACGAGGTCGCCGTCGTAGACGACGTCGTAGAGCTGCGGCACGTAGATGCCGGGGCAGGTCGAGAGCGCGATGAGGCGCTCCCTCCGCGGGAGGCCGCGCGTCGCGTCGACCTTCTCGAGGAACGTGACGAGCGCCTCCTCGGCATCCCCGATGAGGAAGACGTCGAAGAAATCGGCCACGGGCTCGGGGTTCGCGACGCAGGGCCCGCCGCCGATCACGATCGGGTCGGAGCCTCCGCGGTCGACGGCGAAGACCGGAATGCCGGCGAGGTCGAGCATGTTGGGCACGTTGGTGTAGTTCAGCTCGCTCTGGAGCGAGAAGCCCAGCACGTCGAAGTCCTTCACGGGCGCGAAGGACTCCACCGAGAAGAGCGGCACCTTCTCGCGGCGGAGCACGGCCTCGAAGTCCACCCACGGGGCGTACGTCCGCTCGCAGGCCCAATCGGCGCGGCGGTTGACGATCTCGTACAGGATCTTCGTGCCCGTGTGGCTCATCCCGATTTCATAGGTGTCCGGGAAGGCGAGGCACAGGGAGGCTTTCGTGTCCGGCAGGCTCTTGCGCGTGACGTTGCGCTCGAGGCCCAGGTAGCGGCCGGGAACCTGCACGGAGAGGAGGAACGGCTCGAACAGAGGACGGACGGAGGCATAACGCACGGTGGGGCTCCAGCGGCCGAAGCGGGCCGAGCCGCCGAGTTTAGGGCACTGCGGGATATCGGGGCCTTTCGGGCGATGATTCCGCGCTTGAGCGAGAGCCGGACGAAGAGGGGCGACCTGCTGCCGAACGTCGTGCTGGGGCTGCTCCTGGCCTTCGCCTACATCGGCCGGGCGGCCATCTCGGCCGACGGCAGCGAGATGCTTTCCGAGGCTCTGGGGCTGTTCGTGGAGGGGCGGTTCGAGATGGCGAACCTGCCGCCGGGCCCGCCCCCGCCGGGCGAGCCGCTCTTCGTGTCGCCGGCGTTCCATTCGCGCTACGGCCTCTTTCCCTCGCTCCTCCACGTGCCGGTGCTGGCCCTCGCGTGGCCGCTCCGCGGGGTGATCGGAGCGAACGGCCTCGAGATGGCCATCGCGCTGACCTGGGCCCTCGGCGCGGGGCTCGCGGCGCTCGCCTTCCGCGCGCTCGTGCGGCGGCTCTCGCCCGGGGCGTCCGGCTGGTGGGCGCCCGCGTTCCTCGCCGGGACGTATCTCTTCCCGTACGCGGCCGACTCCTTCGTCGAGCCGTACTGCGCGGCGGGCCTGGCCGCCGGTGCCGCGCTCGCGCTCTCTCCCGGCCTGACGCCGCGCCGCGCCGCGCTCGCGGCCCTCGCGTGGTGCAGCGCCGCCCTCCTGAAGCCCGTCCTCTGGCTGCTGGCCCCCGTGCTCCTTCTGGGCATCCTGCTCGCGCCCGGCCTCGAAAAGGTCCGTGTGAGGAACGCGCTCTTCGCACTTGGCACCGAGACGGCGCTTCTCGTGGTGGCGCTCCTCGCCAACGTTCTGCGGAGCGGCTCGGCGGCGGAGGCCGGGTACGGCTCGCAGATGTTCGCGTTCACGACGCCGTTCCTCACAGGTCTCTACGGCCTCGTGCTCTCGCCCGGACGCGGCCTCGTGTTCTTCGCCCCCGTGCTCCTCGCCGCGGCGTTCTCCCTGAGGAAGCTCTCGCCCGCGGCGGCGGCCCTGCTGCCAGGCGCCGGGCTGCTGCTCATTCTCGTGATGGCGCGCTGGTGGGGCTGGAACGGCGGCTCGGCCTGGGGCCCGCGGCTCGTGCTGCCCGTGCTGCCGCTCCTCGTCGCGCCCGCGGTGCTCGCTCCCCGGCGCCTCTCGGCCGCGCTCCTCGCGATCGGCTGCCTCCTGAACGTTCCGGGCGTTCTCGTCGCGCCCGGGATGTGGGGCATGTACGCGGAGCTCCTCGTTCCGCCGCCGGGCAGCGCCTGGCCGCGCTCGGGGCCCGACCGCGTGTCCGACGTGCCGTCGCTCACGCCGCTCTACGGCCACTGGTGGATGCTCACGCACGGCAAGGCGCCGTGGCTCGAAGCCGGGGCCCTGGAGCGGGTTCCCCGCATGCGCCCCGCCGATTTCGTCTCGCCGCTCTGGCTCCGGAGCGCGATGCGCCTGCCGCGTCTCTGGCCCGTCGTGCCGCGGCTCCTCGTCCGCTCGGCCTACGCCTACGAGGCCCGGGGGCGGCCCGAGAGCGCGCGGCGCTGGGCCGAGGAGGCGCTGGCGCTCTCGCCCGGGGACGCCGACGCGCGGCGCCTGCTCGGCCGTGAATAATGACCGCGTGAGCGCTGGAGACGAGATCGTCATCGCCGGAGCGGGGCCGTCGGGCCTGGTGGCGGCGACGCTCCTCGCTAAAGCCGGAAGGCGAGTCGTCGTGCACGAGAAGAACGCCACGGTGGGCGCGCGCTTCATCGGCGACTTCCAGGTCATCGAGGACGCGTCGGACGCCGCGGAAGACGTCCCCGGCATGTTCGCGAGGCTCGGCCTCACGCCGCCGCCCTGGAGGCCCGCGCTCGCCGCCTCGTTCTTCGACTCGAAGCTCCGCCGCACGGAGATCTCGTCCGCGCTGCCGTACGGCTGGTTCGTGACGCGCGGACCCGGCGGGGGCACGCTCGACACGACGCTCCTCGCCGGCGCGCTGGCGGCCGGCGTCGACGTGCGGTTCCGCTCACGGCTCGAGCTCTCGCAGGCCTCGCTCGTGGCCACGGGCCCGCAGACGCCCGACGGGCTCGCCCGCGAGACCACGTTCGACACGGACCAGGCCGATCGCGTGTGGGTGCTCTTCGACGCCGGGCGCGCGCCGGGCGGCTACGCCTACCTCTTCACGCTCGGCGGCCGCGGCACGTTCGGCTGCGCGATCGTCCACGACCTGAAGGGCATCGACCGCTACTTCGAGGAATCGCTGAAGCGGCTCCTCGAGGTGGAAAGCGTTCCCATGGAGGGCCGGCGCGACGCGTACTCGTTCATGAACTTCGCGCTCAAGCGCGAGGCCACGCGCGACGGCAGGGACGCCGTCGGCGAGAGCGGCGCGTTCCAGGACTACCTCTTCGGGCTCGGCATGCGCTACGCGATCCTCTCGGGCTCGCTGGCCGCGAAGGCCACCATCGAAGGCACGAGCTTCCAGGAGCTGCAGCGCGCGCGCTTCGCGAAGATGCAGGGCGTCTCTCTCGTGAACCGCTTTCTCTACGAAGCCGGCGGCAACTTCGGGCTGCAGCTCTTCATGAAGCAGGCCAAGGGCCGCGACTTCCGCAAGTTCCTCGCGGCCTGGTACCGCCCGTCGTTCCCGCGCACGGCCCTCGTGCCGCTCGTGGCGCGGCTCTGGAAGAACCCCGGCCGCTGCGCGCACCGCCTCGGCGAGCACTGGTGCCGCG
>JAEUQS010000057.1 GCA_016789625.1 Acidobacteriota bacterium
CTCGCAGTATCTCTACAGCGAGAAGACCCACGGCCTCGCCGAGCAGCCGATGAACGCCGCGCTCCGCCGGGAGGCGATGGGCACGTATCAGGCCGCGAGCGAGCTCTACACCGAGGGCCGATACCGCTCCATCTCACCGGAAGAGATGGCGAAGCTTCTCCAGTAAGTCCCGGAAAGAACAGCGATTGGCTCGGAGGGGGTTTGGGGGCACCGGCCATGGTGCCCCCAAGGCATCAAGAACAGCGATTGGCTCGGAGGGGGTTTGGGGGCACCGGCCATGGTGCCCCCAGGACACTACGGCTCGACGGAGGTGACGAACACGGGCTTGCCGCCTTCGACCTTGAAGATGACGGCCGATTTCTCCGGATCCCCGGTGCCCCGGAACGTCATCTTGCCCGTGGCGCCCTCGTAGGTCCCGATGCGCGCGAGCGCGTCGCGAACTTCCTCCCGCTCGAGCTTCGTCGCCGTCTTCACCGCCTGCGCGAGCAGCCCGAACGCGTCGTACGTCAGCGCGGCCACGTCGTCGGGCGTCGCGCCGTCGAACTTCTTGCGGAAGCGGTCCACGAAGGAGTCGGTCTTCGGCGCGCGGGATCCCGCCGAGTAATGGTTGCAGAAGAAAACGCCCTCGGCGTTCGGGCCGGCCTGCGCGATCCACTCGGGCGAGCTCCAGTTGTCGCTGCCGAGGACCGGGACCGTGATACCCAGATCGCGCGCCTGGGCGAGCTGCCCGGCGACCTCGTTGTAGTAGCTCGGCAGGAAGATGAGATCCGGCCCGGCTTCCTTGATGCGCGTGAACTGGGCGCGGAAGTCTTTCTCGCCCTCGGCGTACTTCTCGAACGCGACGATCTGCCCGCCGCCGGCGGTGAAGTCCTGCTGGAAGATGGCGGCCTGGCTCTTGGGCGCGGCCGCGTTCTCCTCGTAGAGCACGGCGGCCTTCGAGACGCGCAGGTACTCGCGGGCGAACTTGGAGAGCACCTTGCCTTCGAAAGGGTCGGTGAAGCAGGCCCGGAACACCCACTTCCTGGGGTTTCCCGTGTTCGCGTAGACCGTGGTCTGCGGGTTCGTCGACCAGGGCGTGATCATGATGACCTTGCTGGCCTCGGCGATCCCGGCGGCGGGCACGGCGCCCGTCGACGAGTTGGGGCCCACGATCGCGAGGCACTTCTCCTGGTCGCCCAGCTTGCGGATCGCCATCACCGCGCCGTCGGCGGTGCCCTGCGTGTCGAGGACCACGAGCGTGATGGGGTGCTTCACGCCGAAGGCCTCGAGGCCGCCGGCCTTGTTGATCTCCGAGACGGCCAGCTCCGCGCCCTGCTTGCAGGAGAGCCCTACCGCGGGAATCTCACCCGTCAGCTCGGCGGCGACGCCGATCTTCACCCCGGCTCCCGGCTTCGAGCAGCCCGTGAGGCTGCCCAGCGCGGGCCCGGTGACGAGAGCGGTCCCCAGGAGCCGCGAGAAATCCCGGCGCGAGGTGGGGTGCAGCTTTCGGACGCTCATGTGTCGAGTTCCTCCCGATGGATCGTGGGGAAGAGGGTAGCAGCGCGAAAGACCGTCAGGGAAGGGGAGAGGGAGGAGGCAGCGACACGTCTCCGTAGAACCGGTCTCCGAAATCGGGTCCGTGGAAGCGGTGGCTGCCCACCTCGTAGCGGATGCCGACGCCCGTGAACGGCACCCGGAAGTGCCGCAGCGCGAAGAGCAGCGTCCCGCCCCAGAACGAGCGATCGGAGACGCCCGCCGCCCGGGCCACCTCGTAGAGGTCGAGCCCGACCTCGAGACCCACCTGGCGCTCGACGGCCTGGGGCCGGATCGACGAGAAGCCCTTCGTCGCGTACGTGGCCGAGACGAGCAGGAACCGCGCGAGGCCCGGACGCGCCCCCACGCGCGGGAGGAGACCCGCGAGCGAGAGATCCATCGTCGTGATCTCGGCCGAGTAGTGCGAGGGGGCCTTGTTCGGCTCGGGGGACCAGGGATCCTTCGGCGTGCGATGGGGGACCTTGCCCCAACGGAAACGCAGCGTGTCGTCGAGGTCCGCCTCGGTGAGAAGCACGGCAGCGGCCGCGCCGGCCGACGTGATGAGCCCGTCCTCCCACGAGAACCGGTACTCCGAGAAGCCGTCTCCGAGCTCCACGGCCCAGGCTCCGAGAACGCCCGACGCGCCGCCCAGCAGCCGGGCCGCTCGGGGCTCGACGCCGATCGCCTCGTAGCCCGAGCGGAAGGCGCGGCTCCCCAGATATCCGAACACGAAGTGAGAGGTCTTGTCGGCCCCGCCCGCGTACGTTTCCGGCCCGAACCAACCTTCGCTCTTCGCGACGAACGTGCCTAAGCCGCGGCCCTTCCACCACATGAGGTAGCCGGCGCCCGCGACGCCGGCCTGGTAGGCCCCGGCCAGCGCGACGATCTTCCCGGTGGACGGCGGCCTCCTCGCCTCCTGGACCTGTGGGGCGGGCTCCGGGCGCTCGAGAGGCGAAGCGGGCAGCTCGAGCGGCCTGGCGAGGAGGGCAGGGGGCGTGGCGCCGAAGAGCGAGAACTCCCGTATCTCGGCAGCCCATGCGGAGCCCGAGACGAACAGGCTCGCGACAGCCACGGCGCGAAAGGCGCTCATGGATGCCACGGCCGCGATTCCCTTCACGGCGCGGTCACGTCGCCGTAGAACCTGTCGCCGAAATCGGGCCCGTGCCATCGGTTGCGGTTCAGCTCGTAGCGGAACCCGATCCCCGTGAACGGCAGCCGCACGCGCTCGAGGACCCAGAGGATCGGCCCCCACCAGGGCTTGTCGTCGCGCGCGCCGAGGGCGCGCAGAACCTCGGGCACGTTGAGCCCCACCTCGATGCCGAGCTGGCGGTCCCGCTGGCCGGGCCGGATCGTGCCGTAGCCCTTGGAGTTGTAGGTGAGGGAGAGCAGCGCATAGCGCGCGAGGCCGGGCTTCTTCACCCCCAGGCGGGGCAGCAGCCCCCGCATGGCGACGTCGATGGTGTAGATCTCGGTGTCGTAGTGGTTCGCGTCCTTCGCGAACTCGTTGAACGCAGGATCCTCGGGGATCTCGGCGACGAGGGGGCCGTAGCGGAGGCCCACAGTGTCGTTCAGGTTCAGGGCGTCGAGGCCCACGGCGACGAGCGCGCCCGCCGACGTGATGATGCCGTCCTCCACGCCGAAGCCGTAGTTCACGAAGCCGTCGCCCACCTCGACGAGCCAGGAGCCCGCGACGCCGGCCAGCCCGGCATAGAGGAGAGCCTTCTTCCGCTCGACCCCCGCGGACTCGTAGCCCAGCCGGAAGGCGCGCGTGAGAACGTAGCCGAACACGAAATGGGAGGCCTTGTCGTTGCCGCCCGCGTACGTGTTCTCGCCGAACCAGTTTTCCCGGTTCACGCTGAACTTCTTGAAGTCGCGGCCGCGCCACCAGACGAGGTAGCCCCCCGCCACCACGCCCGCGCTGAAGAGCGCGGTCGTGCGCCCCACGCGGAGCTTCTTCGGCGGGGCGGGCGCCTCGGCGGCAGCGGGTGCGGGTTCGTCGGGCGCGAGGCGCCCGTAGGCCGTGAGGTCCGCGTCGTTTCCCGTGAGCGGGCGGAACTCCGCGGGCCGCGCGGCCTCGGTGAGCGATTCGAGACCGAGCCCAAACGCGGGTCCCGCGACCGCGGGCGACGCGGTCGCGAGTGTCGCGAGTGTCGCGAGAACGGTCGCGAGTGTCGCGAACGCGGCAGAGGCAGAGGTGAGTGGTTTCTCGGGTTTCACGTGGTGCTGGGGTCCGGCCGCCGTCGCCGTGAGGCGAGGCGGTCACCGGGCCGCGAATGGTACCCGAGACGGGAACGACGCGCTTTACAGGAGCGCGTGCGGCGTTCCACCATGGGGAATGCTGAGTCTCCAGGAGCGCTACGCGCCCCACAACCGCTGCTTCGGATGCGGGCCTTCCAACGAGAAAGGACTGCGCATCCGGTCCTTCCTCGAGGGCGACGAGGTCGTGGCGCGGTTTCGTCCCGAGCCTCATCACGAGGCGTTTCCCGGTGTGCTCAACGGCGGCATCTGCGGCGCCCTGCTGGACTGCCACAGCAACTGGGCAGCCGCCCACCACCTCATGGTGAAGAACGGCGAGGCCACGCCGCCGTGCTGCGTCACGGCCGACTTCCACGTCGTCCTCAAGCGGCCCACTCCGCTCGACGGCGAGCTGCTCGTGAAAGCGCGGGTCGTGGAGTCGACGGCTGATCGCGCGATCGTGGAGGCGACGATCGAGGCCGGCGGGAAGATCACCGCCACCTGCCGGGGCACGTTCGTGGCCGTGAAGGAAGGGCATCCGGCTTACCACCGCTGGTAGGTCGTCGTGACGGAACGCTTGGGAGATTCCGGGAACCCGTTCGAGAGGGCCGCGCTGCGGGTCGCCGAGGCGGTGCGCGAGGCCGGAGGCCGGGGCCTCCTCGTGGGCGGCTTCGTGCGCGACCGGCTCCTCGGGCTCGCGGAGAAGGACGCCGACGTCGAGGTCTTCGGGCTGGCGGCCGCGGAGCTCGAAGCGCTCCTCGCGCGCCTCGGCCGCGTCGACGCGGTGGGCCGCTCGTTCGGCGTCCTCAAGGTCCAGGTCGCGCTCCCCGAGGGGTCGGTCCCGCTCGACGTCTCGCTGCCGCGCACGGAGTCGAAGACGGGCAGGGGCCACAAGGGCTTCCTCGTGACGCCCGAGCCGGGTCTCTCGTTCCGGGACGCCGCGCGCCGGCGGGATTTCACGATCAACGCGATCGGCCTCGACCCGCTCACCGGCGAGATCCTGGATCCCTGGAACGGCCGGGCGGATCTCTCCGCCCGGCGCCTCGCGATGGTCGACCCGGTCACGTTCGTGGAGGATCCCCTGCGGGTTCTCCGCGCGGCCCAGTTCCTCGCGCGGTTCGATCTCGTCCCCGATCCGGCGCTCGTCGAGACGAGCCGCGGGATCCGCGCGAGCCTTCTCGAGCTGCCCGCGGAGCGGCTCTGGGAGGAATGGGTCAAGCTTCTCCTCAAGGGAACGGTTCCGTCGAAGGGGCTCGTCTTCCTGCTCGAGACGGGGGCCCTCGAGACCCTGCACCCCGAGCTCTTCGCCCTCGCCGGCTGCCCTCAGGATCCGGAGTGGCATCCCGAGGGCGACGTCTTCGTCCACACCGCGATGGCGCTCGACGCCGCCGTGGCGCGGAGAACCGGGGACCCCGTGCACGACCTCACGCTCATGCTCGGGGTTCTCGCGCACGACCTCGGCAAGCCGCCGACGACGAAGTTCGAGGATGGCCGCTGGCGCGCCCGCGGGCACGAGGCCGCGGGCCTTCCGCCCACGACGGCGTTCCTCGAAAGGCTCAAGGCGCCGCACGCGTTCCTGGCGCCCGTGTGCGCGCTCGTGGCCGACCACCTGGCGCCCGCTCACCTTTCGTCGGGAACGCCGACGCCGCGGACGTATCGCCGGCTCGCGCGGAAGCTGGGAGCCGCGGGCACCACGATGGAGATGCTCCATGCCGTCGCCGAGTCGGACCACTTCGGACGCACCACGCCCGACGCTCTCGCTCGCGAATTCCCGGCGGGCGACGCCTTCCTCGCGGCCGCCCGCGGCCTGGATCTCGAGAAGGCTCCCGTCGTGGACGTCGTCCTCGGGCGGCACGTGCTGGCCCGCGGCATCCCGCCAGGCCGCCGCGTGGGGGAGATCCTCGCGCGCTGCCGCGACGTGGTGGACGAGACCGGCTGGACGGACCCGGAGCGGATCCTCGACCGCGCTCTCGCCGCGGAGGGATACAGCGCGCCGGAGGCGTTTCCGGGCCCGGAGGGCTGAACACCCCAGTTGAGACTGAGTTTCAGGTCTGATAGAGTTCCTCCCGTGAGCGGATCCCCGTTCCCCACCCTCCGGCAGCTTCCGGCCCTCACCCCCCGGCCCATGACGCGCTGCGAGTGCGCCGGGATCGAGTTCGAGGACGTCCTCGCCGAGGTCCGCGCGACGGGCGCGACCCCCGAGGAGGTCTGCGTGCGAACGGGCTGCGGGCAAACCTGCGGGGCCTGCCGGCCCGACTTCGAAAGCTATCTCCGCGCCCGGCTCCACGTCGTCGCGAAGCCCGGATAACATCCGCCCGGGGACGACCCCCGAGGAGATGACGACATGAAGGGCGACTCCGAAGTCGTGGCGCTGCTCAACGAGGTTCTCTCGGCCGAGCTCACCGGGATCAACCAGTACTTCATCCACGCGATGATGTGCAAGAACTGGGGCTACCAGAAGCTGGCCGGGCACGCGCACAAGGAGTCCATCGAGGAGATGAAGCACGCTCAGGCCGTCATCGAGCGGATCCTCTATCTCGACGGCGTTCCCAACATGCAGAAGTACATGAAGGTGAACGTGGGACAGAACGTCCTCGAGCAGCACCAGCTCGACCTCGCTCTCGAGGTGGACGCCGTGGAGCGCCTGAACCGTGGCGTCGTGCTCGCGACGGCGAAGGTCGACAACGGCACGCGCGCGCTCTTCGAGAAGATTCTCGTCTCCGAGGAGGAGCACATCGACTGGATCGAGGCGCAGCTCCACCAGATCAAAGAGATCGGGTACGAGAACTATCTCGCCCAGCAGATCGAGTCCTAGTCGCGCCGTTCAGGAAGAGCCGTGGCCAGCGCCCCGATCGGTCTTTCGGATCTCGTTTCCATCCTCGGCCGGTCCACGAAGGACCCCGAGGTGCGCACGCTGTTCGCCGGCGTGGAGTTCCTGCGGTTCAATCAGACGTTCTCGGGCGGGGACCGCACCGCCCCCAACGCCCACGCGGCCCGCTCGCGCGGTTTCGAGTTCTGCTCGGACCCGGCCGGCGTGATTCGCGTGTGCTACGCGTACGGGCTCGAGGCCAAGCCGGGCTACGACCCGTTCGCGGGGCCGCTCCTCGCGGGCATCACGTTCCTCATGCCGCCTTCGGCCGTGCAGGACATCCTGGGTCCGCCCTCGCGCTCCGGCCCCGCCGTGTCGATCCCCAAGGTCGGCAAGGTGGGGCCCTGGGACCGCTGGGATCGCGAGACGTTCTCGATGCACGTTCAGTACGTGCCGTCGGGCCGCCGCATCCAGACGATCACGGTGATGTCGCCCGACATGGTCCCGTGAGGCGGCCTCTCGGTCCTCGGGTATCCTCGCGGCCTGATGAGAATTCTTTCTCTTCGTAGTCTCACCTTCCTTCTCCTCGCCTCCCTACCCGCCTTCTCCCAGGAAGCTTCGGAGAAACCGGTGTCTCCGGGAATCACAGCGCCCGTCGAGTCCCGGCCCGGCGATCCGGCCGAGCCGTTTCGCCACCTGAAGCTCTCGGGGCGCTCCCTCGCGGCCGACGGCAAGACGTTCCAGGCCGGCGCTGGCGTTTACACGCTGCAGAGCGGCCGCCTCTCCGAGATCGTGACCGGCGACGGCCGGCCGGCAGGCTGGTTCTTCGCCGGCAGCGGGCAGCTCGTCTGGACGGCGGACGAGCCCGCGGGGGTCCAGGTGTACGGGCGCAATGCCAAGAGAGTGGGCGGGTTCGACGCCCGATCGGGGGGCCTCGGCAAGGCGTTCAGCGAGGCCGTGTTCCTGTTCTCGAAGGCCGCGACTCCCGCCTTCGGGGAAGCCGTGGCCGAAGCGAGCCCGGTTGCCGCCGAGGCGTTCGCGAAGCAGCTCGGGCGCTTCCGGGCCGATCTCGTGGAGCCCTACGAAGGGGCCCTCGCCGCAGCGGGATCGACCGGAAGCTTCTTCGTCGGCCTCCTGGGCAGCGACGCGCGCCACCGGGTGGACGACGTCACCGACGACGAGGAGACCCTCGTCCACGTGGACCGCCCCTCGGGCCTGCCCATGGGCTATCCCGACGCCCGGTTCGGATCCACCATCGCCCACCAGTCCCTCGGTCGTCCGCGGCGCAGCGTTCCGCGGGTTCCGTTCACGCTCCTCCACGTGGACGCCGACGTGCGCGACACGGGGGAGATCTACGGGCACCTCGCCGTGGAGGAGAGGATCCGGCTGGAGAGGCCCGCGGCGACGCTCGCGTTCGAGCTCGACAGCGTGGACCGCTGGCGCAACGGCAAGATGCTGGTCACGCGGCTCGCGAAGGTCACCGACGATACCGGCGCGGCGCTCCCGTTCACGCACGACAGGTCCCTGCTCGTCGTCTTTCTGCCGGGGATCCTCCCGGCAGGAACCACGAAGAAGCTCCGCTTCGAGTACGAAGCCCCGTTCTTCGAGCGCGTCGGTGGCGACAACTACTGGGAGCTCCAGATCGCCTCGGGCTGGTATCCCCAGCCCCGCTCCCTCAACGCCGCGAACCACACGTTCCATGCGGTGGTGAGGACGCCCAAGGGCTTCACGGCGTTCGGCGCGGGCGACACCGTGCGCCGCGCGACGGAGGGCGACGTGAACGTCTACGAGGTGAACCTGGACCGTCCGGTGCCTTTCGCGAACCTCCTGGCCGGGAAGTACACGATCGAGGAATCCACGGTGGACGGCTTCACGTGCCGGGTCGCGAGCTACGGAATGGCGAAAGCCCAGGCATCGAAGAAGCTGCTCGACATCTTCCACAACCTCCGGAAGTTCTATTCGTGGCTCCTCGGCCCGTTCCCCTGGAAGGAATACACGATCGTCGAGATCAACACGTTCGGCTTCGGCCAGGCACCCCCCGCGATGATGCGCATCACGAAGGAGGCCTTCGAGTCGACCTCGATGACCGACGACGTCGCGGCGATCTTCAGCCAGGGCATCAACCACCGCTTCGCCCACGAGATCGCGCACTCGTATTTCGGCTACGTCGTCAACGGGGCGTCCCGTGCCGACCAGTGGATCGAGGAATCCTTCTCCGAGAGCGTCTCGAGCTATGCGATCGAGAGGCTCAAGGACAAGGGCGACGCCAAGGCGCTCGCGATCCAGTGGAAGAGCCGCGCGAAGGAGGCCACGAAGACGGCGCCGATCTTCTACGCCAACGACATCGCCCGAAAGATCAGCCTGTACGGCGACCAGGATGCCTCGCTCGATCGCACGTTCCTCGTGTACCACAAGGGCGCCCACGTGCTCCAGACCATGCGCCTGGAGCTGGGCGACGACCTCTACTTCACGGTGATCCGGTCGTTCCTCCGGAACTTCGAGAAGAAGCGCAACGTGACGACCGAGGAGTTCATCGCCCTCGCGAACTTCGTGACGAAGAAGGACTGGAAGCCGTTCTTCGAGAAGTACTACTACGGGATCGAAATGCCGTGAGGCCGTGGGGCGCTGAGGCTGCGAAGATGGGCACGGAGGTCCCGCCCATGAAATCCCTCTCCGTGATCCTCCCCGCTCTTCTCGCCCTGACCCAGGCGCCGGCGCCGGAGGCGGCGCCCGCCGTCTGCTGCTTCACGAACCCCGGCTTCTCGGGTGTGTGTCGCGTCACTCCGGCGCCGGAGGAGACCTGCGCGACGATCCTCGGCTTCCTGAACGACTCCCGCGCCACGGGCAAGAGCTACTGCAACGCGACGGACATCCGGGGCAACTGGACGGCCATCGACTGCAAGGCCAAGCCCCCGGCGAAGAAGTAGCTCAGGAGCGCGTTCTCGGAACGACGTGGATCGCGGGCGCTTTCAGGAGCGCCGTGACCGCGAGCCCGTGCGCGAGGCCCAGCTCGGCGGCCGCGGGCCGCGTCACGAGGGCCGAGAGCGGGAAGCCGGCGTCGAGCGTCACGCGCACGAGCGGTCCCTCGGACGCGAGCTCGAGCACCCGCGCGGCGAGCCGGTTCCGGGCGCTCGAGACGCCCCCCGTCTCGCGCGTGAGGAGCACGTCCTCACCGCGCACGAGGAGGTAGACCTCGCTCCCCACGCCTCCGGGGTCCACGGCTACGATGCGGGCCGCGCCGCAGGCGAGGAGCAGGAGGCC
>JAEUQS010000061.1 GCA_016789625.1 Acidobacteriota bacterium
CGGCATCCTCAGCGCCGTCATGAGCCTCGGCCCTCCGCCGATCGGAAGCGGAAAGCCGCTCGTCCGCTCCGCGGTGGCGGCCTCCGGGCTCGACCTCGCGGGCAGCCCCACGCGTCGCGCGGTGCTCCTGCTGCTCGGTCCCTATCCGAAGGACGTGAGCGAGCTTCCCGACGAGGGGCTGCGCCGCTATCTCGAAGCGCTCGGCGTTCCGTACCGCGTGCTGCGCCTCGGCCGGGCGAATCCCAAGGGATGGGGTTCCGTCGCGGACGCTTTCACCTTGAGACTCCTCGAGGCCGCCGTCTTCCAGGTCGGAGAGGATCTCGAACGGCAGCGCGTCGTGTGGATTGCCGGTCACCATCGCCCAGGCTCGATTCGTCTCGGCGGGAATTCGAAGGAGCTGGCGTGGGCCCGCTGAGACGAAGGGTCGGATCGTTGGAGGAAGCGCCGTGATCGGGTTCGTCACACTCTTCCTGGGCGTCTTCTTCGGCATCCGCGAGGTCGAGGTCGCCCCCGCTGCGGACGTCGCACGTGTAGAGCTGCGACTCGATGACGCGGTTGTCGCGACTCTGGAGAAGCCGCCGTGGAAGGCCAACGTGGACTTCGGCGCGAACCCGCTGCCGCGGCTCCTCGTCGCGGTGGCGCGGGCCGGTGACGGTCACGAGCTGGGCCGCGTGGAGCAATGGGTGAACCGGCCGACGCCGATGGCCAGCGCGAGCCTCGCGCTGGTGCCGGGCGAGCCGCCGGCCGTGCGCCTTTCGTGGGAGGCGGTGACGGGCGCGAAGCCGGAGACGCTGACCGTGACGTGCGACGGCCAGCCTCTCGACGTTTCGAATCCGGCGCGCATTCCCCTGCCGCCCACGGCGTTCACGGGGACGAAGCTCGTGCGCGCGTCCCTCGAGTTTCCGGGGCTGGTGCGCGCTGGGGCCGAGCTGCTCCTCGGGACGGGTGTTCGCGACAGCGCCGACACGGCGCTCACGGCCGTGCTCGTTACCGTGCCGAAGGGTGAGCTGCCCCCACCCGCAGCCCTGCGTGGCTTCTTCGAGGCCGACGGCAAGGAGCTCGAGGTCGTCGCATGGGAGAAGGGGCCTGCCGAAGTGCACGTCGTCGCGGAGCGGAGCGCACGGATCCATCTCCTGGACGGCGACGGCGGTGCGGCCTTCTGGGGGGCGGAATCGCGGTATTACACCGCGCTCGATATGAAGCTGGTGACCAAGCTCCCGAAGGGCTCGCGCTTCCGGGTGATGGTGCCCGTCCCCGTCGAGAGCAACTCCGAGCGAACGCGATATCGGGTTTTTCGCGGCTCGCCACGCTTCGGCGCGGAGGAGGCCGGAGTTCTCCGAGTGGTCTGGGCGATCGGGGCACCCGCGGCCAAAGATGGCCCGCCTCTCGTGCGGGAGGCCGTGGCCGCCTCGGGCCTCGCCCTCTCGGGCGACGTCACCCGTCGTGTCGTGGTTCTTCTCCTGGGACCGCAACCGAAGGACACGAGCGCACTCGGAGATGAAGGCCTTCGAGGGTTCCTCTCCGCGCTGGAGGTTCCGTACCGCGTGCTCAACCTCGTCCGTGCGCGGGCGTCGGGCTGGGGCGAGGCGAAGGAAGCCTTCACGATTCGACTCCTGGAGTCGTCGATCTTCCAGATCGGGGAGGAGCTGGAGCGTCAGCGCATCGTGTGGGTCACCGGCCGTCATCGTCCCGGCTCGGTGAAGCTCACGGCGAAGGCTTCGAACGTGGCGCTCGCGCGATGAAACGAACCGCTCTTCTCGCTCTGGTCGTTTCCCTCGCCGCGCGGGCCGAGGAGCTGGGCCCGCCCGGCGGCGCGGTCTCCGGCTTCGTCAAGGGTCCGGAGGGCGCGCTCTATGCGATTCGATCCGGCGGGGTCGCGATCGTGCCCGAGGTTGGGACGGTGGGAAGCCTCGAACCCGTCGCGGGTTTTCCCTTCGTCAAGGCCGTGGAGTCTCTGAGCTTCGTCGACGCGACTCCCTGCCCCAACGGCTCGCCTGCCGTCGCCCTCTCGGGGCCGTCGGTACCTCGACTGCACCCTCTCGGGGCCCGCGACCTGTCGACCGGGGACGACCTCGTTCCCGAGAGCCTCGCTTCCCGGCTCAGGAGCGTGGTTCGTGTCCCGATCGAGAGCGGCTGCCGCATGTTCGTCCTCGCCGGCTCGACATTGGAGGAAGGTACTTTTCTCTCACGGAGCGATGACGGTCGCGTCTTCGTGCGCGTGGGCATACCGAGTGCACGCACGCTGGATCTGATCGACGACGTGATTCTCGTCGCGGATCGAACGAAGGTCTGGCGCAGCACGGATGCGGGGCAGAGTTTCCGAGCCCAGCTCCCGCTCGAATCACCTTCGGGCGCCCCGGCCAATATCGCGAGCTTTTCCGGCACCGGGCCCCGGACGGTGTTCCTCGCAACCGACCTGGGTCCCTTCCGCAGCACGGATGCGGGCGTCACCTGGACCCTCGCGGCGACGGGAATTCGCCCGGAAGAGCTGCCGGCCGGCCTCGCCTTCGTGGCCGCGCCGGATGGCCGGACGGTCTTCCTGCAGACGGTCGGTGCGTTGTACGGGTCGACGGACGATGGTGTGTCGTGGACGCCGCTCCCGAATGCGCCCATGAACAGTACGCCCAGCGTCCGGCAGGAGAACGGCCGGCTCGTGCTCCGTGTCGCCAGCTCGGCCGGCGTGCAGGAGTCGCTGGATGGAGGCACCTCGTTCCGGTTGGTTCCGAATGGTCGCCCGTCATCGCGAGTCGGAGCGCTTCTGACGCTCGACGACGGAACGCTCCTCGCCGGAACATCGAGCCCAAACGGGATCGCGCGGCTCGCTCCGGGTGAGACCACCTGGACGACAGGCGGTGCTCTTCTCGATGGCGAGACCGTCGACCGCCTCGCGCAATCGGGAGGGATCGTGATCTCGGCGCTTCCGAGCGACTTCCGCGTGCCGAGGGCGCTCGTGGTCGCGCGGTCCACCGATCAGGGGCGCTCGTTCATGAAGGCCCAGACAGGGCTCCCGGCAGTGTTCGTTCCCTTCGATCTGGCGGCGTCGCCACAGGCCTTCTTCGTCGCGGGCTTCGATGTGTCGACGGGGGAGACGCGGCTCCACGTCTCGCGGGACGGCGGACTCACCTGGACTCGCGCGGGCACGACCGCGCAGATCTACAGGGTCGCCGTCTCCGGGAATGACGTGGTGGCGAGCGGCTACGAGACGGGCCCCGGCTACGGCACGTACCTCAGCGCCAACGGCGGCGCCACGTTCACGCGGCGGCCCGCGCCCGTCAGCACGAACGCGCCCGTCCCCGGCCCGCTGCTCCTCTCGGGCGGCTCGATCTTCTCGTCGTGGAGCGATCCCTCCGACCCGGCGCGCGCCGGTCTCTTCCGGAGCGACGATGGCGGCGCGACCTGGCGTCCGCTCCCGAAGCCGTCCGGAACTCCCGCCCTCGAAGGACCCTCCGTGCTCCTCGACCTCGACGGAATCGCCTACGCGGGTTGGTCCTCGGGAGGTCTCTTTTTCAGCCGCGATCGCGGAGCGTCGTTCTCTCTCGCGGTCGATTCCGGGAGCGTTCGGGTGAACGCGCTCGCCCGCAGAGGAAACGCGATCTGCGTCGCGACGCCGAACCGCGGCGTCCTCTCGTTCGACCAGCCTCTCGTCACGCATCTCGTGCTGCCCGTCGTGCTCGACGTCGCAGCGTTCGGCGCGCGCTACACAACCGAGCTTTCGCTCCTCAACCGCGGTTCGACGCCGGTGCGGCTTGCTCTGCGGTACACGCCGTCCTTCGGCTCGAGGCAGGGCGGCGGCGTGGTCGAGGAGACGCTCGCGCCTCGGAGCCAGCGCATCGTGCCGGACGCGATCGCGTACCTCCGGTCGAAGGGGCTCGAGATCCCACCGAGCGAGGAGGGCGCGCAGGGCGGGACGCTCGTCGTCACGTTCGACGCCGCTCCGCGCTCCGACGTCTTCGTCACCGCGCGGACCACCACGCCGGCTGGAGCGGGCCGCGCGGGTCTCGCGTACGCGGCTCTGGACGCGCGGCGCGCGGCCTCCACGGAGACCCTGCGGCTCTCCGGCCTTCTCGTGAACGATCGCGTGCGCTCGAACGTCGCGGTGTTCAACGCGTCGGCCGAGCCGGTCACCCTGCGCGTCACGGCGCACGAGAGCGGCTCGGGGCGCACGCAGACCCTGTTCGTCGCCGAGCTTCAGCCGTACGAGCTGCGGCAGGAGCCCTTCGCGCAGACGGGCTGGGCGTCCGGCTGGGTGAGCGTCTCACGCGAGGCGGGCGCCGGCCGGTTCTCGGCGTACGCCGTCGTGAACGACAACGTCACGAACGACGGCTCCTTCCTCGGGCCGCAGACGGGCGCGTTTCTGGAAATGTACCGGAACGTTCCCGTCTTGGTCGAGAGCGCGGGCTTCTCGGCGGAGCTCGTGCTCACGAACACGGCCTCGCTTCCCGCCGGCCTCACGCTCGTTTTCACCGAGAGCCTCGCGTCCTCGCCGCCCCGGACGGTGCGCGTGCCGCTCACGCTCTCGCCCTTCGAGCAGCGTGTGCTCCCGGATGCGATCGATGCGCTGCGCTCGGCCGGCGCGGCTCTCGACCCGCGGGGCGCGGCGAGCTACGCCGGTCGCCTCCGCGTCGAGGTGTCGGGGGTGCCCGTCTCGGCGGTGAGCGCGGCCGCGCGAACGACGACGCCCGCGGGCTACGGACTCTTCACGCCGGCGACGCCGCCTGGTGAGGAGCGCACGGACGGCGCCTTGATCCCGGGCCTCGTCGCCGGCAACGCGGCTCGCGCCAATGCCGCCTTCGTGAACACCGGCGAAACCGGTCCGATCACGCTCCAGGTCCTGCGCTACGGGGTGGGCGGATCCCCCATCGGCGAGCCCGTGACCCTGGAGCTCCCTCCGGGCGCGTGGCGCCAGCTCGACGGTGTGCTCGAGGGAGCCGAGAGCGGCTGGCTCGAGGTGAGGCGTACGAGCGGCTCGGCCCGCTGGCTGGCTTACGGCATCGTGAACGACGGAGCCGCACCCGGTCGCGGTACAGGCGACGGTGCGTTCGTGGCCTCCGAGGAGATCCCGTGATCCAAGAGGTTGGTGGCAGACTTCGCATGTGATCGTCGTCTGCCCGTCCTGCGAGAAGAAGAACCGCGTCGCCGCTCGCGACCTGATGAAGGAGACGCGCTGCGGCTCCTGCAAGACCGCACTCCCCACGCCCGCGGCCCCGATCGAGGCCGACCCCGAGCTCTTCGACGAGATCTCGACGGGCTCGCCGGTTCCCGTGCTCGTGGACTTCTGGGCTGCGTGGTGCGCTCCCTGTCGACGTGCCGCGCCCGAGGTCGCGCGGGTCGCTCGGGAGATGGCCGGCCGCGCGCTCGTCCTCAAGGTCGACACCGAGGCCCACCCCGCACTCGCCTCGCGGTTCGGCGTGCAGGGCATTCCCAACTTCATCGTGCTGTCCGGCGGGTGCGTCGTGAAGCAGCAGGCGGGTCTGGTGCCCGCCGCCACGATGAAAGCCTGGCTGGAGTCCGCAGGGGCCTAGGCGGCTGGTTTCAGCGGGAGCCGCACCCGGAACGTCGAGCCCACGCCGGGCGTGCTCGTCACCGTGACGTCGCCGCCCATTTTTCGCGCGAGCTGCCGCGAGATGGCGAGGCCGAGGCCGGTGCCGCCGAAGCGCCGTGTCGTGGAGGCGTCGGCCTGGACGAACGCGATGAAGAGCCGCGACATCTCCTCCGCGCTCATCCCGATGCCGGTGTCCTCGACCTCGAACGAAAGCGTCTCTCCTTCGGCGCCTGCCCGGAACGTAATGGTCCCGTCGCGCGTGAATTTGGCCGCGTTCGAGAGCAGGTTGAAGAGGATCTGCCGGAGCCTCGTGGGGTCGCTCTCGACCGTCTCGGGCAGGTCCGAGGGCTCGTAGACGAGCCGGTTCCCGCGCTTGGCCGCGAGCGGGCGCAGCGTCTTCACCACGTCGTCGAGGAGAGGCGCGAGGCCGAAGACCTCGGTCTCGAGTTCCAGCCGGCCGGATTCGATCTTCGAGACGTCGAGGATGTCGTTCACGAGCGCGAGCTGGTGGAGCGCGGCCGCGCGGATCTTTCCCACGTCGCCCGCGAGGTCCGTCGGCGGTCCCGTCCGGGCCTCCTCCTCGAGGATCTCGGCGTAGCCGATGATCGCGTTGAGCGGCGTGCGCAGCTCGTGCGACACGTTCGCGAGGAACCGCGACTTCGTGATGCTCGCCTCCTCGGCGCGCTGAAGAGCCTCCTCCGTGCGGGCCTTTTCCGCGCGGACTTCCTGGGTTCTCTCGGTGACCGCGAGCTCCAGCGCGCGCTGCCGCGCCGCGAGCCTCCGGGCCCGGACGCGCGCGGCGCCGAAGCCCAGGAGCACGAGGCCCAGGGCCGCGAGGCCGAAGAACGCCGGGGTCTCGGTGAAGCGCGGCGTCACGCGAAACGCCACGCTCGCGCCGGTGTCGTTCCAGACGCCGTCCTCGTTCGCCGCGAAGACGCGGAAGCGGTAGCGCCCGTGCCCCACCTGCGTGTAGCGCGCGAGCCGCTCGGTGCCGGCGTCCACGGGCGCGCGGTCGTAGCCCTCGAGCTGGTAGCGAAAGCGCATCCGCTCGGGCGCGCGATACGAGAGCCCGGCATAGCGGATCTCGAAGCGCTCGTGGCCCGAGGGCAGCCGCACCTCGCCCGAGAGGGGCTGGCGTACGCCGTCCACGAGGAAGTCGGTCACGATCACCGGCGGCGGGAGCGGGTTCCGCACGAGCTTCTGCGTGTCGAAGAAGGCGACTCCCTGGGTGGTGGGAAAGGCCAGCCGCCCGTCGCGCAGCCGCCATCCCGCGGTGTGGCCGCCGCCGTTGCCCTCGGCGGAGAGGAGGCCGTCGGCGCGCCCGAAGACGTCGCAGGCCACGCGCGAGGCCCGCGAATCCAGGACGTCCGCGAGACCGCTCCTCGGGCAGCGGAAGATGCCGCGGTTCGAGCTCATCCACAGGCTGCCCGAGGCGTCCGGGAGGATCTGGTGGACGACGTCGTCGGGAAGGCCCTGAGCGGTGTTGAGGTGTGTGACGCGACCGCCCGCGATGCGGTTCAGGCCGCCGCCGTGCGTTCCCACCCAGAGCGTGCCGTCGTCGTCGAGGAGCAACGCGCGGGCGACGTCGTGGGAGAGCCCCTGTCGCGTCCCGATCTGGGTGAACGTGCCGTCGGGCTTCACCTTCACGAGCCCCCCGCCCTCCGTGGCCACCCACATCCCGCCGTCCCGGGCCTCGCGCATCGAGAAGATCACGTCGCTCGGAAAGCCCGTCTTCGTGGAGAGAACGTCCACGAGCTTCCCGTTCCGGAGCCGCGCGAGGCCGCCTCCGTAGGTCCCCGCGTAGAGCATGCCGTCGCGGGCGAGGAACAGCGATCTCACGATCTCGTTGGGGAGGCCCGCCTCCTTCGTGATGCACGTGAAGCGGCCCTTCGAGAGGAGGCCCAGGCCGTGATACGTCGCGACCCAGAGGTCTCCTTCGGGCGTCTCGACCGTCGACCAGACCTGCTCGTTGCAGAGCCCGTCCTTCTCGAGGAAGACGTCGATGCGTGAGGTCGTGGGGTCGTACCGGTTCAGGCCTCCGCCGTTCGTCCCGATCCAGAGGAGGCCGGCCGAGTCCTCGTAGATCGAGCGGATGCTGTCCATGGAGAGGCCGTGGCGGCTCGTGAGGACTTCGACCTTCCCCGCGTGCAGGGCGTTGAGCCCGCCTCCGGCCGTCGCCACCCAGAGCGTGCCCTCGCGGTCCTCGGCGAACGTGTTGATCCGGCCGCTCGGAAGCCCCTCGCGTGTCCCAAAGACCTCGAACGTGCCGTCCACCCTCCGCCGGGCGAAGCCCCCGCCCATGGTGCCCACGAGGAGCCGGCCCTTGCGGTCGAAGTACACCGACTGCACGTCGTTGGAGGGCAGGCCGTTCGCCGTCGTGAGGTGCCCGGCGACCCGGCCGCCGCGCAGTATGTCGATCCCGTGACCGAACGTTCCCACGTAGAGATCGGAGGTCGCGGGCTCGAGGCCGATCCCGAACACGGCATCGCTCGAGAGCCCCTGGGCCGTTCCGATGACGGTGATCGAGCCGTCCCTCGCGCGGTGCGCCACGCCCCCGCCGAGGATGCCGACGTAGAGGCCGCCCTCGGGATCCTCGGAGATCCAGGTCACGCGGTCGCCGGGAAGTACGTCCTTGGTGGTGATCGCGCGGAAGCGGCCGTGCTCCTCGCGGTGGAGCCCGCCACCGAGGGTGCCGGCCCAGAGGACGCCCTCCCGGTCCTCCACGAGAAACCAGACCTGCAGGCTCCCGAGGCCGTCCTCTTGGCCGAAGTGCCGGAAGACGCCGTCCTTGAGGGTTCCGAGCCCGCCCCCTGAGGTGCCGAACACGAGGGTTCCGTCCCTTCTTTCGAGGAGGCACTGCACCCAGTTGTGCCGGATCTCGGGCGTGTTCCTGCGGTCGAACGTGGTGAAGGAAACGCCGTCGAAGCGCACGAGCCCTTCGTGGGTGCCGAGCCAGAGAAAGCCGTCGCGGGTCTGGAGGACGGCGTTCAC
>JAEUQS010000098.1 GCA_016789625.1 Acidobacteriota bacterium
CCCTCGCCCGTCTCTTGCGGGCCCACCGTCGAGAGCTTCGACCGCGACGAGGATCTCCTCGAGAAGTCGGCCGTCAGCCTGTCGGTCGGCGTCCCGCATCTCGTCGTCTTCACGACGCCCGAGGTCGCGGTCGAGACGCTCGACGTGAACGCGCTGGGCGCTCCGCTCCGCCGGCATCCGGAGCTGCCCGAGGGTGCGAACGTGAACTTCGTTTCCTGGCGCGGCCCTTCGCGCCTCTCCGTGCGGAGCTTCGAGCGGGGAGTCGAAGCCGAGACGCTCTCCTGCGGCTCGGGGGTCGTGGCCGCGGCGATCGTCGCGGGGATCCGCTCCAGCCAGACGCCGCCGTTCTCGGTAGCGACGAGATCGGGCTCCGCGCTGGTCGTCGACTACCGCCTCGAGGGCGTCCGCGCGCACGACGTGACGCTCACGGGCGAGGCCCGCATCGTGTTCGAGGGAACCCTCACCGAGGAGGCGCTCGCATGACCCGTTACGTGCGTTTCGAGGAGAACGGCGGAGCCCGGGTGCGTAGCCCGGAACGGGCGGAGCCACGTGAACGATGGGGCCGCGTGTCGGAGGACGGCGAATCGGTCACGCCGTTGGCCGGCGCGCCGTGGACGACAGAGGCAGCCGCGGGCCCGGCGATTCCGCGGAGCCCGCTCGCGCTCCTGCCCCCGGCCGAGCCCACCAAGATCCTGTGCATCGGCCGCAACTACAAGGCCCACGCCGCCGAGCTCGGCAACGAGCTGCCCAAAGAGCCGATGGTCTTTCTCAAGGCGCCCTCGTCGCTCGTGCCGCACGGGGGGACGGTGGTGCTGCCCAAAGACGCCGGCCGCATCGACTTCGAGGGCGAGCTGGCGCTCGTGATCGGCAAGCGCTGCCGCAGCGTGCCCCGCGAGGGAGACGCCTGGAAGGACGTCGTCTTCGGGCTCACCCTCGCCATCGACGTCACGGCGCGGGAGCTCCAGAAGAGGGACGGACAGTGGTGGCGCGCCAAGGGCACGGACACGTTCTGTCCGCTCGGGCCCGCGCTCGTCCACGGCGTCGAGCCCGGGGATCTCCTCCTCGAGACGACGCTCGACGGCGAGAAGAAGCAGAGCGCGCGGACCTCGGCCATGATCTTCGACGTTCCCACGATCGTCTCGTGGATCACCGCGGCGATGACGCTCGAGCCGGGGGACGTGATCCTCACGGGCACGCCCGAGGGCGTCGGGCCGCTCTCGGCGGGCCAGCGCCTCGAGCTGACCGTCGAGCGCGTGGGAACGCTGTCCGTTCAGATCGCCTGAGTCACGGCGACAGCTTCCAACAGCTTGTCGTGGATTCCTCCGAACGAGCCCGACGACATCACGAGGACGACATCGCCCTCCCGAAGGCGCGGCGCGAGCGCCGCGACGAGCGCGTCGGCCGAGTCGCCCGTGACGGCCTCGAGGCCGCGGGCCTCGAGCTCCCCGATCAGAGCCGGGACGTCCAGCGAGCCGGGCCCGCCGGGCCGCGAGAGGCGCTCCTCGTGGAACGGCCGCGCGATGGCCACCACGTCGGCGAGGGCCAGCGCGTCGCGGTAGGGCTCCCGGAACTCCGCCCGCCCCGCGGTGATCGAGCGGGGCTCGAACACCGCGACCAGGCGCCGGCCCGGATACCGGTGGCGCAAGCCGTCCAGCGTGGTGCGCACGGCCGTCGGGTGGTGCGCGAAATCATCGATCACCGTGATGCCGCCCGCCGTGCCGCGCTCCTCCTGGCGGCGCTTCACGCCGCTGAAGGTCGCGAGCCCGCGCGCGAGCTCCTCGTTCGTGAGCCCGAACGGCCGGGCCGCCGCGACGGCCGCGAGCGCGTTGGCGACGTTGTGGAGGCCCGAGAGCGCGATCTCCGCACGAAAAGGTTCAGCCCCCTTCACCACGACGTCGAAGGACGCGCCGTCGCCGTGCCGCACGACGTTCCACGCCGCGACGTCCGCCGACGCGTCCTCGAGACCGTAACGCACCACCCTTGCGCCGGCGCCGGCGAGCACGTCGTCGATGTTCCGGTCGCCGGCCGCCGCCACGATCAGGCCGTCCTCCGGCACGAGCGCGACGCCCTTGCGGAACGCGTCCTTCACCGCGTCGAGATCGGCATAGAGGTCCGCGTGGTCGAACTCCACCGACGTGAGGACGAGCGTCCGGGGCGCGTAGTGGAGGAACTTGGGGCCCTTGTCGGCGTAGGACGTCGAGTACTCGTCGCCCTCGATCACGAACGCGGCGCCCGTGCCCAGCACCGACGGCGACGGGAAGTTCCGGGGCTCGCCGCCGATGAGATAGCCCGGAGCGCGGCCCGCCGAGGCCAGGAGCCAGGCCGTGAACGCCGTCGTCGTGGTCTTGCCGTGAGTGCCCGCGATGACGACGGGGTGCCGCCCCGGCAGGATCTCCTCGCGCAGCGTCTCGGGCATCGAGGTGACGCGGAGGCCGCGGGCGAGCGCCTCGACCAGCTCCGGGTTGTCCTTCCCCGCGAGGTTCCCCACGACGACCCGGTCCACCCCGGACGGCAGGTTCTCCGCCCGGAAGCCGGGAAGCACCGTGAGCCCCAGGGCGGCCAGGCGGTCCGACATGGGGGGGTAGAGCGGCAGGAGATCGGAGCCCAGAACGGTCTCGCCCTTCTCGCACAGGAGGCCCGCGAGCGGCGTCATGGCCGTCCCGCCGATGGCGATGAGGTAGAAATGGCGTGAAGGCGGCCCGCTCGACATGGGCGCGGAGTTTGCGTGGGAGGATCCTGAAGCGTCAACGGCGCCATTCCGGCGTTCGCCCGACCTTCTATACTCTCGGCGGCGGAGTCCGCCGAAATCATCCCCCGTCAACGCCGGAGGCGTCCGCCCCCGAGCTCAGGAGGTTCCTGGTGAAGAAGAACTCACTCGACAAGAGCGTCGGGATCGCGCTCGCCGCGGTTCTCTCGTGCGGCACCGTCTTCATGGCCCCGGCGGCGCTCGCCCAGGCCGCGCAGACCGACACGGCGAAGGCGTCGACGCCCGACCCGAACGCCCCGCGCCTCGCGATCAAGGAAGAGAAGATCGACGTGGGCACCGTTGCCAAGGGCGAGCAGATCCACCAGGTGTTCATCATCAAGAACACCGGCAAGTCGGATCTCCTCATCACCGACGTGAAGCCGTCCTGCGGCTGCACCGTTCCCGAGTACGACAAGGTCGTGAAGCCCGGCGGCGAGGGCAAGGTCACGCTCAACGTCGACACCAAGGCATTCCAGGGCCCCATCTCCAAGACGGCCCTCCTCGTCACGAACGACCCCACGACCCCGCAGACGACGCTGTTCCTCACCGCGAACGTCAAGCCCTACGTCGAGGTCCTGCCCTACGGGTTCTTCCGCCTCCAGGCGCTCACCGGTGAGAACGCCTCGTCGGACCTCATCCTCGTTTCCGAGGAGGCCGACTTCAAGCCCTCGCGCCCCGAGGTCGACCAGACGTACCTCAAGGTCTCCCTCGCCCCCGCGAGCGAGAAGGACAAGGTCCCCGGCAAGGCCGGCAGCCAGTGGAAGGTCACGCTCACCGCGAACGCCGACGCGCCCGAGGGCCTCGTGGGCGGCAAGGTGAAGGTCCAGACGGGCATCGCCAAGCAGCCCGAGCTCGAGCTCGCGATCTCCGGCGTCATCAAGGCCTCCGTCACGGTCACGCCGCTCTCGGTCAATTTCGGCAACTTCGATCCGAAGGGCGACGCGATGAAGCGCCGCGTCACGCTCGTGAACAACGACCTCAAGAACGAAGGCTTCAAGGTTGTGAAGGCCGAGACGAACGTCCCGGGCGTCACCGCCGAGGTCAAGCCCAGCGACACCGACAAGGCCCGCATCGTGGTGGAGCTCTCGGTGGACCAGAAGATCAAGAAGGGCGTCTTCGACGGTGAGGTCACCATCAAGACGAACGACGCGCGGCGCTCCGAGGTCAAGATCCCCATCAAGGGTGTGATCCTGTAGTGCCCTGGGGGCACCATGGCCGGTGCCCCCAAACCCCCTCCGAGCCAATCGCTGATTTTTGTCGGGGAGGAATTCGGAGCATTCTCGAAGGTCCGGCGCGAGCCGGGCCTTCATGCTTTTGGAGCTAACATCCCGGGCCTCGAGGAGGATTCCATGAAGCCAGGTTCCCTCGCTGCCGCGTCCCTCGCGATCGCAGCCACGCTCCCGCTCGCCGCCCAGCAGCCGACGCCCTCGCCGGCCCCGGCCTACAGCTCCTACGACTCCTCCATGAGCCAGCCACCGCCCAAGCCCGCCCGCCCGCACGAAACCGTGCTCAAGCTCTGGAAGTCGGGCAAGTTCTCGGAAGACTTCATCCGCCAGCAGATCGATCAGAGCCCCGTGCCGTTCGACCTGACGCCCGACGAGATGATCTACCTGCGCGACCAGGGGATGCCCGAGAGCATCGTCTCGGCCATGCTCGCGCGCCGGGGAATGCCCGCCGCCCAGCCCACCCCCGCGATCCCCGTGACCGGCACCGCGCCGCGGACGGGCGCGCCGGCCACGGCGATGACGGCGCCCACGACGGCCCCGGCCGTCATCCCGCCCCCGGAGGGCGGTGAGCCGCGCAAGTGGGAAGGCCTCGTGCGCCGCAACAGCGGCATCGTGATCTTCAAGAGCCGCTGGGACGCCGGCAGCCTCGAGTTCAAGGAAGGCACCGTGTACTGGCGGGATGCCGACGAGGAGCAGAAGAACCTGCTCATTCCCGCCAAGGCCATCCAGGAGCAGTCGCTCACGTGCCTCAAGAAGTCGGGCGGCAACGAGTGCTTCGAGTGGGTCATCAAGACGGCGAACGACGAGTACCAGTTCCGCGACATCGCCTGGGAGCGCGACATGGACGGCAAGAAGGTCATGGAGCTCTACGACTTCTTCAAGGCCAGCTTCCCGAGCCTCATCTCCTCGCCCCAGGTACCCGTCGACAAGAAGTAGCCCCCGGGAAACCCGGAAGACCGCGAACGCCCCGGACTCGTCCGGGGCGTTCTTTCATTTTGGGGGCGGAGAAACGGGAAGCGCCTCGAGCCAGTCGAACGCGGCCGCGAGCGTGCGCGGGTCGGCGCCGCCGGGAATGCGGTCTTTCGGGGCCTCCGCGTACGCGAACTCGAGCCGCAGCTCGTTCGTCCCCCGGCGCCACGCCGCGCCCGGCGTCAGAATCGCGTGGACGCGCATGCCGTCCTCGAGCGTGACCGCGCCGGTCTTCGCGTCGTTCACGAACAGCGTGAGGGTCTGGGGCGGCGCCTCGGGAAAGCGCATCGGCATGGCCCGGAACCGCACGAGGAGATCGCGCCCGTCGGGGTCCACGTCGAGCGTGAGCCGAGCCGTCCGGGACTGCGCCCACACGAACGTGTCCCCTTCGCTCGTCCCCTCCCACGAGGAGAAGCCCCACACGAGCCGCCCCGTCGAGGACTCCGCGTCGAAGTTCAGGAACCGCGTCTCCCGTTGCGGCTGCCGGCACGCGGCCAGAGCGAGCAGAGAGAGCAGGGCGAGCCCGGCGGAGCCCCGGCGTTTCAGCGCTTCACCTCGAGGCCCGGGGCGCCGAATGCGAGCTCTGCACCCTCACCCCGGAGGCGTCCCTCCGCGGCGAGGCGGGCTCCGTTCAGCTCTTTCGGCAGCTCGAACCCCTCACCGCGGAGAGGCAGGGACGCCGCGCCGGACGAGATGCGCAGGGAGGCCCCGCCCCCCTGGCCGGTCGCCTCGATGCGGAGGATCCGGTCATTGAACTTCGCGGGGTTCGCGACCACCTCGGAGAGCGGCGCCGGCGTGAGACCCAGGAGCGGGCGCCCATAGAGCTCGACGGCCGCGGCGCCGGAGGACGCCGCGCTCACGACAGCCGCGGCCGAGAGCGCGACGGTCGCGCCGAAGAGGAGGGGAAGAAAAGCGCCTCGCATCACGGGAGAAGGATCGCACCTCTCGCGCCCGTGTACGCATAGGTCGACGTGCCGCCGCAATTTTCCGACGCGGCCGGGGTGTGGGTGATCGTTCCGTACACCGTGCCGTCGAGCCCGAAGAAGACCGTTCCGCTCCAGCTCGCGCCGCCCTCCGTGCCCTGGAACGCATAGCTCCCATCGGCGCGGGACGTGAACGTCGTGTTGGCGGAGGCCGCCTGGAAGAAGTAGAGCTTCGGCTGGCTCCCGGCCGCCGGGCAGCGGACGACGATTCCGGCCGAGAGGTAGTCGGGCTTCCCGGCGAAGACGTCGAGGCGGCCCGAGAACCCGAACTCACCGTCCTGGATGATCAGGCCGTACGCGCCGTAGTTGGCCTTCCAGGACTTCGTCGGGGGCGCGTAGTTGAGCGACGAGATCGCGTTGTCGATGATCGAGAGACCCGTGAACACCGGGCCTCCGCTCTTCACCGTGAGCTGGAGGAGGAGGTTCGTGTCCTCGGCCGTGACGCCGAACGCGCTGCCCACGTTCGAGAGCTGGGCCGCCGAGTATTTCCCGAGCGTGTAGTCCTTCTCTCCCACGGTGGTGCCGTCGCCCCGCAGGAGCTTCACGTTGACCACGGAGCTCTGGGGCTCGGGGTTCCCGGCGGCGTTCCGGGGGGCGTTGCCGTTCAGGAGGAGCAGGTTCGAGCGGAAGCCGGCGGTGAGCGTCGGAGCCGCCGAGGTGTACGAGATCGTCGCGACGTCTCCCGGCATGACGCCCTCGTCGGCGGTCTGCGAGGGAATGGAGAACCCGTACGTCCCCGGCGCGCCCGTGGCGCTCCGGCCGTTCGCCACGAACGTGCGCGAGAGGACGGACACGGGAAGCGGCGTTTGCGGCTGGGTGGTCGTGACCGAGTCGACCCTCAGGCCGCCGGCCCCGATGCCGTGTGGCGCGAGCGTGGGGAAGCGCGAAAGGACGTCCTCCACGGCCGCGGTCTGGCCCGCGGGCACCGTGAGCGTGAACGTCTGGGGCGAGGAGTTGTCGCCGAGCGCCTGGCCGGATCCGTCGAAGGGAGACTGCGCGAAGTACGAGACCGTGACCTGCGCGGCCACGCCGTTGGGGTTGTGGATGCGCAGCGAGCTCACGAACTGCTCGCCGCCCGCGCCGGTGGCCTTGGCCGTCGCGGGAATCCACTGGACCGGGGAGGGATTCACGGCGGCGAGGAGTCCGTGGCTCGCAAGGAGGAGCGCGAGGAGACCGGGGATCGAGGCTTTGACCTTCATTTCGGCCCTTTCTACGTTGGTCCCCCCGAGAAGACGGGGTCCGGCAGCATCGGGTGACACGATAGCTGACGCGCCAGAGCGAGAAACGGTTGACGAAGGAATCCGCCAGACGCTCTGAAACGTTGTTGAGTCGATGGAAAAGCGCAGCGTCGGCCGACCCAAGGACGGAAACCCCGGGGAAACCCGCAAAGACATCCTGCGCGCCGCGGAGGAGAGCTTCGC
>JAEUQS010000118.1 GCA_016789625.1 Acidobacteriota bacterium
CGAGCCGCGGGCCGCGGAAGGGCTGCCGCAGTCCTCGCCCGAGATGTCGAAGATCCCGCCCGTGAGCGACGCCGTCCCGAAACGCCTCACCGGGATCGGGAAGTCGGTGCTCGAAGGGATCACGGCCGAGGAGGCCTTGCGCGCGGCTTCCAGGCCGGGCAGCGAAAAGGGAGCGGGCTTCGAGAAGCCGGGCGGTTTCGTGGACAACGGGCCCATCTCGTTCGACACGGCCGAGTACGACTGGGGGCCCTATGCCGCCGAGATGATCCGGCGCATCAAGTTCAACTGGGACGTGCCCCAGCTCGCCTACTACGGCATCAAGGGATGGGTCGTCGTGCGGTTCGTCATCCTCAAGGACGGCAAGGTCGAGAGCGCGAAGATCATCGCGAGCTCCCAGACCCCGCCGTTCGACAACGCGGCTCTCCAGGCCGTGCTCAAGTCCAATCCGTTTCGGGCGCTGCCCAAGGATCTCGGGAAGGACAAGGAAGGGGTCACTGTTACGTTTATCTACAACATGACGCCGGCGGAGGCCGAGATCGCCATCCCGCGGCAGATGATGAAGAAATGAGCCGGGCCTCCCTGAACGACGAAGCCACGATCGGGAACGTCCTGCGGACGGCGAAGACCATCGCCGTCGTGGGCTGCTCGCCGAATCCCTCGCGGCCCTCGAACTCGATATCGCGTTATCTGCAGAGCCGGGGATACCGGGTCGTTCCCGTGAACCCGGGCCACCGGGAGATCCTCGGGGAACCGTGCTATCCCGATCTGAGCTCGATTCCCGGCGACCTCGCGATCGACGTCGTCGACGTCTTCCGGCGGTCCGAGCTCGTCGCCCCCGTCGCGGACGAGGCCCTGAAGCTTCCGGGGCTGAGGCTCTTCTTCATGCAGGACGGCGTGGTGGACGAATCCTCCGCGTCGAGGCTGCGCGACGCCGGAATCGCCGTGGCCATGGACCGATGCATCTACAGGGATCACGCGGGCCTACCGCGTTGAAGAGCTTCCGGGGCGCCCAAACGGCACGGCACGCGCCTTGCCAACGCCGCTAACATGAGAATCTCGAAGGAAGGTATGCAGACCAAGACCAAAGTGATCTCGGTGACCGGCCTCGTCGTGGGCTCGGTCGTCTTCGGAATGATCCTGGCGTCGAACCTCGACCTGGGGCGCAGCGCGTCGGCCCAGAAGCAGCCTGCGTCCGCTCAGGCCGCGGCCGCAGCACCTCCGGTCACCGCGCGCCCTCAGCCCTCGCTGCTCCTGCCGTCCTTTGCCGACATCGCCGAGCAGGTGATGCCGGCGGTCGTCTCGGTGACCACCACGGAGATCGTCAAGGCCAACGATCGCAGGCGGCAGAATCCCTTCGGTACGGGCGAAGGCTTCGACTTCTTCTTTCCCGACCGCAGACGCGGCGAGGACGAGGAAGACCGCAAGGAGGTCTCCGGAGGCTCCGGCTTCGTCATCGAGAGCGAGGGCTTCATCCTCACGAACAACCACGTCATCGAGGGAGCCGACCGGGTGGTGGTGAAGCTCGGCGACGACGAGTACACGGCGAAGGTCGTGGGGCGCGATCCCGCGTCGGACCTGGCCCTCATCAAGATCGATGGCTCCAAGCCGTTTCCCGTGGTGCGCC
>JAEUQS010000648.1 GCA_016789625.1 Acidobacteriota bacterium
CACGAGCTGAACGCGCTGGGCGCCCTGCACGTCACCGCGGCCGCGGGCGAGGCGGGGATCTCGCGCCTCGTGATGGGCTCGACGACCCTGGTCTACGGCGCGCGCGGCGACAACCCGAATTTCCTCTCGGAAGAGCATCCGCTGCGCCCCGATCCGCAGGACCGGTTCGTGCGCGACTTCGTGGAGGCCGAGTCGTTCGCGCGGGCGCACCAGAAGCGGCATCCCGAAAGCAAGGTCACCGTGCTGAGGTTCGCGCCGCTCACGGCGCCCGACGTGCGCGACTATCGCCAGCGGCTCTTCGAGTCGCCGTACAACATGACGCTCATGGGGTACGACCCCCTCCTCCAGGCGATGAGCCCCGACGACGCGGTGGAGGCGATCCGCCTGGTCCTCGACCGGCACGAGACCCGCGGCGTCTTCAACATCGCGCCCGACGGCGTGCTGCCTCTCTCGGCGTTCCATCTCCTCTACGCCACGCTGGCGGTGCCGCTGCCGCATCCGCTCGCCTATGCCGCTCAGGAGGCCGCGTGGCTGGCCGGCGTGGGGCTGATGCCGGGTGTCCACTCCGACTACTTTCGCTATCTCTGCGTCGCCGACAACCAGAAGGCCAAGAGGGTGCTCGGCTTCGAGCCGAACCTCTCGACGCTCGAGGCCGTGCTGGCGACCGTGCGCGTGCGCCGCGGCAAGGGCCGCCTCGTGAGCTTCGACGAGCTGGAGGAGGTGGCGCACCGCGCCGTCTACCGGTTCTCGAAAGGCCTTCAGAAGGAGGCCGCCGCCCGCAAGCTGCAGGCCGCGCAGAAGAACGACACCGGCTCGAGGAGGGCCGCCCAGTGACCGCTCCCGCTCGCATGACCCAACCTGCCGCGCCCGCCGACGCGAGCCGCGCGCCGAAGCTCAAGGTCGGGCTCGCCCCGAGCCTTCTGAAGCGCGCCGACGACGAGAACCTCCTGCGGGGGGTGCTCGGCGAAGCCGCGCACTTCCTGCGCGAGAACCCCGACTACACCTCACCGCGGGCGCTCATCGACCTCTGGAACCTCTACCAGCACCGCCGCCGTTCCCTGGAGTTCGACGACTTCGGCTGGGACGAAGTGGCCGGCGAGGCCTGGAAGCCGCTCTTCGAGTTTCTCTACCGCGTCTGGTGGCGGGTCACGCTGACGGGCGCCGAGAACATCCCCAACGACTCGCGCGCGCTTCTCGTGGCGAACCACTCGGGCGTCCTGCCGTGGGACGGCGCGATGGTGAAGTACGGCATCGCGAGCGAGCACCCGGCGCGCCGCAAGGCCCGCATGCTCGTCCTCGACATGTTCACGACGCTGCCGTTCCTGCAGCCCTGGCTCCGGCACCTCGGCGAGGTGCGCGCCTGCCCCGAGAACGGCGAGCGCCTCCTCAACCGCGACGAGCTCGTGGGGGTCTTTCCCGAGGGCGTGAAGGGCATCGGCAAGCTCTTCTCCGACCGCTACCGCCTCGCGCGCTTCGGGCGCGGCGGCTTCGTGCGCCTCGCGCTCAAGACGGGCTCTCCGATCATCCCCGTGTCCATCGTGGGCGCGGAGGAGACCTACCCCAACCTGATGCGGGCCGATTTCGTGGGCCGGCCTCTCGGCCTGCCGTACTTCCCCGTGACCCCGACGTTCCCGCTGTTCGGACTCGCGGGGGTGGTGCCGCTTCCCACGAAGTGGTTCATCGACATCGGCAAGCCCATCAGCTACGAGAGCTACGGACCCGAGGTCGCGGACCGGCCGATGATCGTCAACGAGCTGGCGGACACGGTGCGCACGACGCTCCAGACGATGATCGACTCGAGGCTCTCGCGCCGCGGCAGCATCTGGACGGGCGACTGACGCTCCCGTCCGCCTATTTTGCGGCGGTCGTTTTCCGCGCGGGCCTGTCCAGCTCGTGCTCGAGCAGCTCGAGGTTGGCCGCGAGACGGGTGGGCATGTCGCCTTCGAGCTTTCGCTCGAGCCGTTCGGCGAACCTCAGGGCGAGGCTTTCCTTGGGAGCGGACTCGAGGAGCTCGAGCCCGTGGTTCGCGAACACCTTGGCGAGCCGCGGGTAGTCGGCGTCGATCTGGGCCATCGTGGTGCGGTAGCCGTATTCGGCGATGCGCACGCGGGCCGAGGTGCGCATGATGTTGCTCATGAAACGGGGGAGATCCTGCGGGCGCGGCTCGAACACGACGATGTCGACGTCCGGGTGGTCCTCGCGGTAACGGGCCATGCCGTAGTTCATGCGGGAGTGCAGCGTCACCCGGAAGACCTGATCGAGGATCGCCGGGAGACCGCGCCGCGCGAGAACGCCCTGCTCGCCGTTCAGCACGGGCTCGTGTGAGCCGGGGATGTGGAACGGCACGATGGGGTTCACGCAGACGACGAGGCCGCAGCGCTCCTTGATGGCGAGCGAGATGTGGGCCGTCTTGCGCACGCCGCCGTCGATGTACTCCTTGCCGTCGATGAGCACGGGCCGGTAGAGGCCCGGGATCGCGCAGGAAGCCTGGACGGCCTTCGAGATGGGGACGTGGTCGAAGCCGGGGGCGCCGAAGGCCCGGGGCTCGCCCGTGTCGAGCTCCACGGCCACGATGCGCAGCATGCGGCCGAGCTGGCGGAAGTCGTCGGTGCGGCCGGCCTGGTCGAGCCAGCTGTTCATCCACTCGCGGAGCCCGTCGTTCTGGAACAGACCCGTGGGGAGCAGGCGGCCGAGCGACTGGACGAGATCGGTGAGCGTCGTCTCGCGGCGGTTCTTGTAGAAGTCCCAGGAGGCTTCGAGGATGGTGCGCGGCGCGCTCGCCACGCGGCGGGTGATCTCCTCGGTGTTGAGGCGGAAGAGCGCGAGGTCGTCGAGCGCCGTGCCCGACTTGGTTCCCCGCGTGACGTTGCGATAGAGGAGCCCGGGCGTGACGCCGTTCGCGAGGAGCGCGCCGATGTACGAACCGGCCGAGACGCCCACGAACATGTCGAAGTCGGTGATGTTGACGCCTTGAATGCGATCTTCGAGGGCCGCGAGAGCGCCGATCTCGTAGATCGCGCCCGTCACGCCACCGCCCGCGCACACGAGGCCGAGCCGCTCTCTTATCGCAGGGAGCCGCTGGGGAGAATGGGCGACACCGGGGCGGGCCTTGGGGCGCCGTCCCGGTGTGCTCTTTTTTGGGGCTCTTGTCTTGCGGCGTTCGTCCGAAGAACTCATCGGGACCTCTTCAGTCTATCCGAGGACGTTCCCGATCGCGGATGCTTTTCCTTACTTGCTCACACGCGCGCGGGAGCGGGTGAGGCCGTCGATCTTCTTGGAGAGCTCGTCGACCTTGCGGGTGAGCTTCTGGAGCTCGGCGTGCGTCGGCACGTTGAAGCGGTGGAGCGTCGTCTCCACGGCCTTCTCGACGGCGACGGTGACCTTCTTCTGGAGGCCGTCGGCGTAGCCCTTGATCTCCTTCTTCGCGTCGGTCGCGGCCTTGTTGGCCTTGCCCGCGAGGTCCCCGGCCTTGTCCTTGCCGTCCTCGACGACCCCGGCCACGAACGCCTTGGGGTCCTTGGCGATGCGGGTCGAGGTCTTCTTCACCGTCTGCGCGGCGCTCGCGGCGGCGCTGGCGACGCTCTCCTGCACCTTGGCGACGGCCTGCTTGGCCTCTTCGCCGGCGTTCTCGACCCGCTCGACGGCCGACTTCACGGCGCCTTCGATGGGGGCGGGAACCTTGAACGGCAGGGTCGTCTTGGCGGCAGCCTTACGACGGGGGGCTGCCTTGCGGGTCGTGGTGGCGGTTGCGGTCTTCATGCGGTCCTCCTGGAGGTCTTGGTTGCGTGGGCGGGGCGCCCGTTCTGGGTTCTGGGGACGGCCGGCGTGCTCGCGGGCTTCGCGGCCCGCGGCCGCTGGGCGGCGCGGACCGTGGGCGTGGGACGTGAGGTCCGCGCGCCGGGGAACTTGTCGGCGGCGAGGGTTTCGAGCTGGTCGAGGCGGATCTTCAGATCGGCGATCTCCTGCGCGAGCGCGGGATCGGCGGAGTCTCCGAGGCGGCCGAAGAGGTCGCGCACGCGGCCGAGGACGTCGGCGAGGCTGTCCCGGAAGACCGCTCCCATCTCGTCCTTGAGGCGGGTGCCTTCCTCCCAGGTGAGCTGGCCGCGGCCCACGAAGCCTCCGACGATGCGCTCGAACTCGTTGCGCGCGTCGTCGAACCGGCGGGTGAGCGGCGAGAGCGACTCGACGAGGCGCTCGGGAGCGGCGACCTTGCGCACGCGCGCGGCGACGGTCCTGCCGCCCACCTTCTCGAGCGCGCCGGCCACGGTCTCGGCGGCGTCGCTCCCGGCGCGGAGCAGCCGGGAGAGGGCATCGGTGGTGGCGGCCACGGGCGTGTCGCTCTGGGCGAGCGCCCGCGAGAGGACCTTGGCGGTGATGTCCTCGCCGGTATCCGAGAGGACGACCTCGACCTTGCCGCCCTGCGCCACGGTGCGGGCGAGGTCGGAGAGCGTCACGAAGCGGCGCTCCTTGGGCTCGTAGAGCTTGCGGTTCCGGTAACGAACGATGTGTCTCATGTGTGCCCCCACGACGCCGGGAAATATAACGCGCTGCGTAAGGTCTGTCAAGGGTCTGACGCAGAAGTTTTATGCGACGCGTAGATTTGCCGCGGAATAACATCTGCCCATGACCACGATGACCGAGACGACTCCCTTCTCGCCTCCGGCTCTCCCGCGGGGCACGACCCTCACGTGCCGCTCGTGGCTCACCGAGGCGGCGTACCGCATGCTGCTGAACAACCTCGACCCCGAGGTCGCCGAGGACCGCGAGCACCTCGTCGTGTACGGCGGCTCGGGCAAGGCGGCCCGGAATCCCGAGTGCCTCCTGGCGATCCTCGCGGAGCTGAAGCGGCTCGGCGACGACGAGACGCTCCTCGTGCAGTCGGGAAAGCCGGTCGCGGTTTTCCGGACGCACGCCGACGCGCCGCGCGTTCTCATCGCCAACTCGAACCTCGTGCCGAAGTGGGGCACCTGGGACGAGTTCCGCAGGCTCGAGGCGCTGGGTCTCACGATGTACGGGCAGATGACCGCGGGGTCCTGGATCTACATCGGCACGCAGGGAATCCTGCAGGGCACGTACGAGACGTTCGCCGAGGCGGGGCGCCGCGACCTGGGCTCGCCGGACGGCTCTCTCGCCGGACGCCTCGCCGTGACGGCCGGTCTCGGCGGCATGGGCGGTGCCCAGCCCCTCGCCGTGACGATGTGCGGAGGCACCGCGCTCTGCGCCGAGGTGGATCCGGGCCGGATCGACAAGCGCCTCGCGACCCGCTACCTCGACGAGCGCATCGACGTTCTCGACCGCGCGATCGACCGCGCCCTCGAGGCGCGGGACGCGAGAGAGGCCGTCTCGATCGGCGTCCTCGCGAACGCGGTGGACCTCCTCGAGCGGCTCCTCGAGCGCGGGATCGTGCCCGATCTCCTCACCGACCAGACCTCTGCTCACGACGAGCTGAACGGCTACGTGCCGCACGGAATCCCGTACGACGAAGCCCTGCGCCTGCGGAGCGCGGACCCCGCTGCCTACAAGGCGCGGAGCGTCGCGTCGATGGGCGCGCACGTGCGCGCGATGCTCGCTCTGAAGGAGCGGGGCGCGGTGACGTTCGACTACGGCAACAACCTGCGCGCGCAGGCGGTGACCGCCGGCGTCTCGAACGCGTTCGACATCGAAGGCTTCGTGCCGCGCTACATCCGTCCGCTGTTCTGCGAAGGCAAGGGGCCGTTTCGCTGGGCCGCGCTCTCGGGGGATCCGGAAGACATCGCGGTCACCGATCGCGCTCTCCTCGAGCTCTTCCCGAAGAACGTCGCGCTCCACCGCTGGCTGAAGCTCGCGGCCCAGCGGGTCGCCTATCAGGGGCTGCCCGCGCGCATCTGCTGGCTCGGCTACGGCGAGCGCGACAAGGCCGGGCTCCTCTTCAACGAGCTCGTGCGCTCGGGCCGCGTGAAGGCGCCCATCGTCATCGGTCGCGACCACCTGGACTGCGGGTCGGTCGCGTCGCCGAACCGCGAGACCGAAGCGATGAAGGACGGCAGCGACGCGATCGCCGACTGGCCGCTCCTGAACGCGATGGTGAACACGGCCGCGGGCGCCACGTGGGTCTCGATCCACCACGGCGGCGGCGTGGGCATCGGCTATTCGATCCACGCCGGAATGGTCGTCGTGGCCGACGGAACCGAGGCCGCGGACCGGAGGCTCGCCCGGGTGCTCGTGAGCGATCCGGGGATGGGGATCGTGCGGCACGTGGACGCGGGCTACGACGAGGCGGTTGCCGCCATGCGTGCTCACGACGTCGCCGTGCCGATGCAGCGCGGGAGGTAGGGAGGAGCCGGGGAGCCACGAGAGGTGCGCCCCAGCGCACGGCCGCGGATCGCGATCCTGGCTGCGGGCCTGGGGGCCGCCTTCTCGATCGC
>JAEUQS010000173.1 GCA_016789625.1 Acidobacteriota bacterium
GTGACCACGCGAGGGGCGACGGCGCTCGCGAACACGTTCCGGCGGGTCGTGGACCTCGCGCTCGGCAGCGTGCTCTTCGTGGCGACGCTCCCGCTTCTCGTGGCCGCGACGGCGGCGGTGGTGCTCGAGAGCCGGGGGGCGCCCTGGATCCGGCAGAAGCGCGTGGGCAAGGACGGCCGCATCTTCCACATGCTGAAGATCCGGTCCATGAGGGCCGATGCCGAGGCCGGAACGGGGCCGCGCCTGGCCGAGCCGAACGACGAGCGCCTCACGCGGCTCGGGCCGTTCCTCCGCAAGACCCGCATCGACGAGCTGCCTCAGCTCCTCCTCGTGCTCACGGGCTCCATGAGCCTCATCGGGCCGCGCCCGGAGAGGCCCGAGTTCGTCGCCCGCTACGAGAAGGAAGTGCCGGCCTACCGCCTCCGGCACATGCTGAAGCCCGGACTCACGGGCCTCGCGCAGGTGATGGGCGTGTACGCCACGAAGACCGACGTGAAGCTGCGCTACGACCTCGGGTACCTGTTCCACTGGAACCCGTTCCTGGACGGCTTCATCCTGGTGCGCACCGTCTCGACCGTGCTCCGCGGAACTGGAGTTTGACCTGACCTCTCACACCCCGAAAAAACCAGCGATTGGCTCGGAGGGGGTTTGGGGGCACCGGCCATGGTGCCCCCAGGAAACTCGGCCTACTCAGGCATGAAGATGTCGGTGAGCTTGCGCATCACCTGACGCGAGTCCTCGATCTGCAGGAAGCGTCCGAGGCCGGGGAAGGTGACGAACTCGGCGCCGCGGATGCCCATCGCGATCTGACGCGCGCACAGGATGCGTTCCGTCTGCTCCTGCTCGCCGATGAAGACGTGCGTCTTCGACTGGATCTCCCCGAGGCGCTGGGCGTGCGCGGGTCCCGTGCGCGCGGGCCGTTCGTGCTTCACCGCCATGCCGTTGCAGCGCCGGTAGATGTCGGTGATGCGGTCGTGCAGGCCCTCGCGCTCCTTCAGAGCCTCGAAGATCGGCTGGGTGAGGAGCTTGGTCTCCACCGTGTTTCGCGCGTCCTTGCGCATGCCGGCCACGAGGTCGGCCCTCTGGGCCACGGTCTCGGCGCTCCAGGGATAGCCCTCGAGCGTGGGGGCCATGAATACGAGCTGGCGGGTCCTGTGCGGGTACTGGAGCGCGAACTCGATGGCGACCTCGGCTCCGTCGTCGTGCGTCAGGAAACTCGTCTTCTCGGTCGAGAACCAGTCCAGCAGGGCGGCGATGTCGGCCGCCTCGTCGGCCAGGGAGAACGGCGCGTCGAACGGCGAGGAGCGGCCGCAGGAGCGGCGGTCGATGCGGAGCGCGCGGAGGCCGGTGGCGAGACCCGTCGCGGGCGCTTCCATGATGTCGGCGTCGGCGAACGTGCCGTGCAGGAGCACGCACATTTCGTCTTCTCCACCGACCTCGTAATAGAGACGCTGTCCGTTGACTCCGGCGTAAGGCATCGCAACCCCCTCACTCGTGGAACGAAGGAATGATAAGCGTCCGGACCGGGAAGATCAGCCCTCCGAGACTTCGATCGAGTCGAGCGGCACCGTGGGAAGGGCCGGAGCGGGAGGCGGTCCCTCGGTGAGCACGGGATCGGTGCCGGGCGGCGCGAGCCCCGCGGGCGAGGCCCCGGGCTTCCGCCGGCGGCGACGGCGCTTCCGCTTGGCCGGGGCGCCCGCGTCGGCTCCGTTCGGGGAACGGCCTTCGACGACCTCGGGGCCTTCCTCGTCGTCCTCGGTTTCGCCGGGGAGAGCGGGCGCGAGCGGTGAGAGGCCGAGCGCCTCACGCGTCCAGAAATCGGCGTCCTCGTCGGGGGCGGAGGGAGCGGGCGGTTCGACCTTGGGGACGGCGAGCGGCGGGCGGAGCTGGGGAGCGGCCGCGGCGAGGGGGGGCGCGATCGGGACCGCCGGAGCGGGCACGACCGGAGCGACCGGGGCCACGGTCTCGATGAACTCCTCTTCGGGCTCCTCCTCGGGGGCGGCCGCGACGGCGAGAGCCGCCGCCTTGGAGAGAGGCGCGAGGTGGCGCGAGCCGCCGGACGCGATGTCGGCGATGCGGTGCGGCTCGGGCGCGCGGAACAGCTCGTCGGACGCGAAGTCCACCGGGATCTTGTGTCCGATGAGCCGCTGGATCGCGTCCAGGGAGAAGACGTAGTCGTCGCACGCGAGCGAGATGGCCGTGCCCGCCGCGCCCGCGCGCGCGGTGCGCCCGATGCGGTGGACGTAGTCCTCGGGGTCCTGCGGAAGGTCCACGTTGAAGACGTGCGTGACGCCCTCGATGTGGAGGCCGCGCGAGGCGACATCGGTCGCGACGAGGTACGGGAGCTTCCCGGTCTTGAAGTCCGAGAGGATCTTGAGCCGCTTGGCCTGCGGATGGTCGCCCGTGAGCGCTCCCACCTTGAAGCCGTGCCTCTGCATCACCGTGACGAGCCGCTCGGCGAACCTCTTCGTGTTCACGAAGAGCATCGAGCGGGCGTCCTTCTGCCGCGAGGCCTCCCGGGAGAGGAGCCCGATGAGGAGCGACATCTTCTCTCGCTGCGCGACGTGGAAGAGAGCCTCCGTGACCCGGTCGGCGGTGACCTGCTCGGGGCGGATCTCGATCTTCTCGGCGTCGTTGAGATGCTCGTAGGCGAGCTCCATGACGCGCACCGAGAGCGTGGCCGAGAACATCATCGAGTGGCGGCGCGAGGGCGGCGGGCAGCGGCGCAGGATGCGCCGGAGGTCCACGATGAAGCCGAGGTCGAAGAGGCGGTCGGCCTCGTCGATCACGAGCGACGAAACCTGCGAGAAGCTGGTCGCGCCCTGCTGCTCGTAGTCGAGCAGGCGGCCCGGCGTGCCGATGAGGATGTCGCAGCCGTCGCGGAGCTGATCCCGCTGCTTGCCGTAGTCCATGCCGCCGTACACCGTGACGATGCGCGGCGCGACGTACCGGCAGAGAGCGCGGGCGTCCTCCTGGATCTGCACGGCCAGCTCGCGGGTGGGCGCGATGACGAGCGCCCGCGGGTGGCGGTAGCCGCGCTTCTTGGGCTGGGTGGCGAGCTGCGAGAGCAGGGAGATGAGGTACGCGGCGGTCTTGCCCGTGCCCGTCTGGGCCTGCGCGGCGACGTCCCGGCCCTCGAGGAGGCGGGGGAGCGTGGCGGCCTGGACGGGGGTCGCGCGAAGGAAGCCTGCCGCGGCGATCCCAGCCTTCACCGAGTTCGGCAGCGGGAGGTCGAAGAAGAACAGGTCGGAGAGGTGATCTTTGCCGGGGGGAGAAAAAGCCATTCCGGACGGATTGTAGCCTCGGGCCCGTAAACTCTCTCCGGATGCACGGCTACACGCCCTCGAGGCCGATTGCGTCGGCCCTGCTCCTCTCGGCGCTCGTCCTCGCGGTCACCGCGGACGAACGCCGGTTCGACGCGTCCGCGGCCACCCGTACCGCCTTCGCGCTGGTGCGGGGCGACGGGCTCTCGCTCTCGCGCTCGGGACAAGGGGTGAACCCGAGGCCTTCGGGCGACGCCGTGATGACGGGCGGAGCCGGCCTCGCGTTCTTTCGAACCCTCCCCGCGGCTCTGGCCGCTCCGCTCGAGACGGCGACCTCGCCGGGAGCCGCCCAGACGCTCTTCGTGCTCCAGCAGCTCCTCTGTGTGCTCCTGGCGGCCTTCTCCGCCTCGGCGCTGGCCGCCCGCTGGGGTGGTGATGTGAACGCCCGGCGGCGGGCCCTGTTCGCCACGGCGCTGGCCTCGCCGCTCTGGCCCGCGCTCGCGAGAGACGGACCCGAGCCGCTCCTCGCGGCCCTCACCGGCTGCGCATTCGCTTTTGCCGTCCTCTCCCGGACCCAGGGACCCCTGCCGGCGGCGGTCGCGGGCTTTTTCGCCGGTCTCGCCGTCTTCGTGGGGGACGCCGTCTACGGTCTCCTGTTCCTGGCCGTCGTCGCGACCTCGGCTCTCGGGGGGCGCTCCCTCCGGGGAACGCCCATCGGCACCGACGACTCCTCGATGATCCGAAAGAGGCGCCTCTGGAAGCCGGGACAGAAGGGGCCGCGCTGGCTGCCCAATACGCTCGCTGCCGTGCTCGGCTTCCTGCCCGGCGGGGTGCTCTTTACGGTGCTCGAGGTCCTGCGGTTCGGGAGGCCGTTCGGCGGACCGCCGGCCCTGCGGCGTCCTCTGGCCGAAGGGCTCGTGGAGACCGCGTTCGCGTTCTCGGGCGGCTTGCTCTTCACGTTCCCGCTCGTCGTCCTCGCGGTGGCTGGCGCCATCTGGCTCGCGCAGAAACAGCACGCGAGCACGCTTCCGGCGGCGCTCTTCTGTCTCGCGCTCCTCGTCGTGGCGGCCCTCACGAACGGTGCCGCGCTGCTGCCCGCCGTGCCCGTGCTCGCGGCGTTCGCGGCCCTGGCCGCGGTGTCGTTCGCGCCGTTCGTCGCACGGGTTCTCTTTGCCGCGTCCGTCGTCGTCAACGTCGACGCCGTGATGCGTCCGGCCCTCACGCTCTCCCCGTTCCGCCTGCCGCACCTCGGCATGTCGCTCTTCGGAAAGAACGACGGGACGCCTCAGGTCCTGCGGGATGCCGCCGCGGATGCCGAGAGGCTCGCCGCCGAAAGGAAGGCTCCATGAACGCTCCGATCCGGGTCGTCTCGCCGTCCACGGGCCAGCTCGTCCGCGAGGTGCCCGACGAAGGAGCCGAGGGCGTCGACGCGGCCGTGGCGCGGGCGCGAGCCGCCGGGGTCGCGTGGGCCGGACTCCCGTACCGCGACCGCGTCCTCGCGATGAAGCGGTTTCGGAAGCTCATCGTGGAGAGGGCCGAGGAGATCGCCGAGACGCTCGTCGAAGAGAGCGGCAAGCCCTACTGGGAGGCCCTCGGCGCCGAGGTGACGTACATCTGCGAGGTGATCCGCTTCTCGATCGGCGCGGCCCGCCGCGTGCGCCGCGAGGAGACGCGCAACCCGTTTCTCCTCATGGTCAAGAAGACGCGCCTCGTGCGGAAGCCGCTCGGGGTCGTGGGCGTCATCGGCCCCTGGAATTTCCCCATCCTGAACAACGCGGCCGACTGCGTGGGGCCGCTCCTCCTGGGCAACACCGTGGTGCTCAAGCCCTCCGAGGTCACGCCGCTCACGTCGCTGCTCCTTCGCGACCTGTGGGTCGCGGCCGGAAATCCGCCCGACGTCTTCCAGGTCGTGACGGGGCGCGGCGAGGCGGGAGCGCGGGTCGTGGACCTCGTCGACGCCGTGATGTTCACGGGCTCCGTTTCCACCGGACGCAGGGTCGCCGCGCGCTGCGGCGAGCGGCTCATCCCCTGTGTGACGGAGCTGGGCGGGAAGTCGCCGTTCGTCGTCCTCGCGGGGGCGAACCTCGATCGGGCGGTGGAGGCGGCCGTGTGGTCGAGCTTCTTCCACAGCGGCCAGGCGTGCATCCGAAGCGAGCGCATCATCGTGGACGCGAGCCTCGCCGAGGAATTCGAGAAGCGCTTCGTCGAGCGCGTGAAGGCGCTGCGCCAGGAGGCTCCGGGCAAGGGCAAGGACCACGACCTCGGCGCCGTGACGTTCCTGCGGCAGATCGAGATCGTCGAGCGGCAGATCGCGGAGGCCACGTCGAAGGGCGCGCGCGTTCTCACCGGCGGGGCGCGGCGCGCCGACCTTCCGGGCCAGTTCTTTCCGCCCACGGTGCTGGGCGGTGAGACGCCCGCCATGGAGGCCTTCCGTGAGGAGACGTTCGGGCCGCTCGTGGGCATCGTGCGGGTGAAGGACGCAGAGGAAGCCCTGCGCCTCGCGAACGACAGCCACCTCGGGCTGAACGCCACGGTGTTCGGCCCCGAGCCGCTCGCCAGCCAGATCGCGCGGCGCATCGAGTCGGGGAACGTCATCGTGAACGACGCGATGCTCAACTACTTCTGCGTGGAGGCGCCGCTGGGCGGCTTCAAGGCGAGCGGCGTGGGTGTGCGGCACGGCGTCGAGGGCCTCAGGAACTG
>JAEUQS010000176.1 GCA_016789625.1 Acidobacteriota bacterium
CGACCCTCGTGCCGAGGGGACCCCTCACGCCCAGGAGGGCCGTGGGCTTCACGCGCACGCCGCCGTTCGCGAACGTGCAGTAGGCGCCGGCGATCTCGAGCGGGCTGACCTCGAAGGCCCCGAGCGCCACGGCCGGGTACGCCCGGAGCGGAGACGAGATGCCGCTCTTCTTGGCCATGCCGATGACGTCCTCGAGGAGGTTCTTCCCGGGCGTCGTCGCCGAGACCGAAAGGCGCACCGTGGGGACGTTGCGCGACTCCTCGAGCGCGCGGCGCGCCGTGACCGGCCCCAGGAACTGGCCGTCGTAGTTGCGGGGCGTCCAGGCCTCGTCTTCCTTTCCCCATTCCACGGAGATGGGTGTGTCCATGAAGATCGAGGCGGGCGTGATCGGCGGCGAGAGATCCCGTCGCGCCAGGGCGGCGAGGAAGACGAACGGCTTGAAGAGCGAGCCGGGCTGCCGCCTGGCCTGCACCACGCGGTTGAACTGGCTGACCTGGTAGTCCCGTCCGCCCACGAGCGCGCGCACGGCGCCCGTCTGCGGATCCAGCGCGATGATCGCGGCCTGGAGCGGCGGCGTGCCCTCCTCGGTGCGCAGCCTCTTGAAGCGCTTCTCGAGATCCTCGAGGCCCTTGCGCACGGCCGCCTCGGCCGCGAGCTGCATCTCGGTGTCGAGCGTCGTGTAGATGGCGAGCCCGTCCTGCTTGAGCGCCTCGGGCGTCTCCTTCACCTGCGTGAGGACGAAGTCCACGAAGTGCGGCGCGACGAGCCCCGGCGCCGGCTTCGAGACGGCCGAGAGCGGCGCGGCCAGGGCCGCGTCGTAGGCCTCCTGGCCGATGCGCTTCGTGTCGAGCATGCCCTTCAGCACGAGCGCCCTCCGGGCCAGCGCCCGCTCGGGCGATCGGAACGGTGAGAACCGGCCCGGCGACGCGATGATGCCGGCGAGGAGCGCCGACTCCGGGAGGTCGAGGTTCGAGACGGGCTTCCCGAAGTAGAAGCGCGACCCTTCCTCCACGCCCGTGACCGAGATGGAGCCGCGCTGCCCGAGGTAGATCTCGTTGAGGTAGGCCTCGAGGATCTCCTCCTTCGAGTACTTCGCGTCGAGCACGAGAGCCATCACGGCCTCGACGGCCTTCCGCCTGAACGTCCGCTCGTGCGTGAGGAACATGTTCTTCACGAGCTGCTGGGTCAGGGTGGAGCCGCCCTGCATGGGCCCTTTGCGCGTCAGATCGCGCACCGCGGCGCCGGCGATACGCTTCAGCGAGAGCCCGCCGTGGGAGAAGTAGTCGCGGTCTTCGGTGGCGAGGATCGCGTCCACGAGCGTCTTGGGCACCTTGTCGAGCGAAACGAGCGTGCGGTCCTCCATCTTCTCGTCGAAGACGGACCCCACCACCTCGGGCTCGAGGACGATCCACGGAAGCGGCTCGCCCCGGGCGTCCTGGATCTTCGCGACGCGCTTACCGGCGAACTCCACCCGCGCGAGCCCTCCGGCCACGCGGCCGAAGAGGCCGCTGCGGTCGTTCACGTGGAGCGTGATTCGCGAGGGGGCCACCGCATAGCGCCCGGCGGTGACCTCCTCGGGGCTCCCCACCTCGGCATAGCGCAACCGGGTGAGCCGGCGCACGAGATCGTCGGACGCGACGGCATCTCCGTTCTGGAGCACGAAGGCGCCGGAATAGAGCCGGGTCGGGAGGTTCCAGCGGCGCCCTTCCATGGTGCGGGTGACGACCGCGCCGTAGTAGCTCACCACCACGACGCAGGTCGCGAAGGCGGCCAGAACGCCCGCGAACGCGAGCAGCAACACGCTTCGGGGGATCCGGCGG
>JAEUQS010000655.1 GCA_016789625.1 Acidobacteriota bacterium
CCCCGGGCTCGGCGTCCACGCTCGCCCCGCTCGTGGGCCTCGCCCGCCAGAAGGTGAACTACCACCTGCGCCTCCTGGAGGCTCACGGCCTCGTGAAGCAGGTCGAGGCGCGGCGATGGGGCGGGCTCACCGAGCGGCTCCTGCAGGCGACCGCGGAGTCCTACGTGGTCTCACCCTCGGCCATGGGCCATGCGGTGTGCGACCCCAACAAGACGCGCGACCGCCTCTCCGCTCGCTATCTCGTCGCGCTGGCCGCCCGCCTCGTGCGCGAGGTGGCCGCGCTCGCGCGCCTGGCGGACGAAACGGGCAAGAGGCTGCCCACGCTCGCGCTCGACACCGAGATCCGGTTCCGCTCCGCCGCCGAGCGCGCGGCGTTCACCCACGAAATGACCGCCGCCGTCACAGACCTCGTCGCGCGCTACCACGACGCTTCGGCGCCGGGCGGGCGCTCGCACCGGCTCGTGGTGGCGGCTCATCCCCTGCCGATCGAAACGAAGAAGGAGGAGGCCCCATGTCCATCCTGAAGGAACCCGGAAAGCGATACATCCAGGTCGAGATCGAGGTGCCCGGCACGCCCGAGGAGGTCTGGAACGCCATTGCCACCGGCAACGGCTGGACCGCCTGGTTCACGCGCACCGAGATCGAGGAGCGCGACGGCGGAGCCGTTGCCCACTACATGGGCGGCGGGAAGTCTCCCGGCGTCGTCACCGCCTGGGAGCCGCCGCACCGCTTCGCGGCCGAGGCCCCGAACTACGTGCCCGGGGCGCCGCCTCTGGGTACAGAGGTCCTCGTGGAGGCGCGCTCCGGCGATACGTGCGTGGTGCGGCTCGTCAACAGCCTCTTCACCGACGCCTCCGACTGGGACGGCCAGCTCGACGGCGTGGAAGGTGGCTGGCCGGCCTTCCTCCAGGTGCTGCGCATTTACCTCTCGGGCTTCGCGGGGCAGCACGCCGCGATGGCGGAGCTCGCGGGAATGACGGAAGGACCGAAAGGTAGGGCCTTCACGGAGCTGAAGGACGCCCTCGGTCTGTCGGATGCGACTGTGGGGAGCCGGGTGCAATCCGCGGCGGGGTCACCGCCCTTCACCGGCATCTTGGAGCGCGCGGACTCGCACGCCGTCGTCCTCCGCATGGAGTCGCCCATTCAGGGAGCGGCCGTCCTGGGCGCTCACGACTGTGGCGGTCCGGTGATGACCTGGATGAACCTCTACGCCTACGGTGAAGGCGCGGAGGGCGTCGAGAGTGCCGCCGCGCCTCTCCGGGAGTGGATGGCGAAGCGGTTCCCGATGCCGGCCCCGCCGGCGGCGCCCGAGGTTGCCGCGAGCGCCTGAAATTGCCGTCGCGGCGTGGCGGGAGGGCCGGTGCGAAGGGCGGAACGCCCGGAGCCGCAGCGGCGCGAAGCGCCGACCGGGCGGAGCCGCATCCAGGTGCATCACGGCATGTCTGCCTCCCTCTTCGTCTCGGTTACGATGAAGCATGGCTGATGCGAATGAGGCGGATCGGGCGGGGCACCCCGATCCGCCATTCGTCGCGGACGGGATCGAGGCCGGGGCATACAACGAGGAAGGCGTCGACCTCACGCTCATCCGCATGTTCTTGAGCATGACCCCTGCGGAGCGGCTCGATGCGGCCAGCGCGGCGGCGAACGCGATCTACGAATTGCGGGCGCTGCACGCCGCGACGCCCCGATGATCTTCGACTATCGGCGGGCGCTCACGGTGCTCGCGGAGCATGAGGTCGAGTGCATCGTGGTGGGCGGGATCTCTGCCATTCTCCACGGGGCCACCTACGTCACGTTCGACCTCGACATCGTCCATCGACGGACCCCGGAGAACGTGCGCCGGCTCCTCTCCGCGCTGCGCACTCTCGAGGCCGTCTATCGACACGATCCCCGGGCGTTGGTGCCTGAAGAGTCGCACCTTCTCGGAAAGGGCCACAACCTCCTGCAAACGACCTGCGGACCGTTGGACGCGCTCGGTGAGATCACTCCGGGCCTCACCTATGACGATCTCCTGCCAGACAGCGAGGAGCTCCGGCTCGCGCCCGGCACATCGACGAAGGTGTTGAGCCTGCGCCGGCTCATCGACGTGAAAGCCGCGGCAGGGCGGCAGAAGGACCTCCTCGCGCTTCCTGCTCTGAGAGCCACGCTCGCCGAGATCGAGAAGAATCGCCGGACCTGACCTTTGATGAGGGGGCTGTTCGCTCGTGGCTCAGATTTCATCTGCGAACGACGCCTCGAGAGCGCTCCAGTCGCAGACGGAGCCGAGCCGGGCGAGGACCGCGTAGAGTCCGAAGCGGATCCGGAAGAGGAACAGGAGCTTCCCGGGCAGCTCGAGCCGCATGAGAGCACGCTTGTCCTGGATCACAGAGGCCATGTCGAGGCCCGCTCCGGGGCCGACGTCTCGCGAGCCCGGCCTCGCACGGTGAACCTGGCCGATCGACGCGACCGAGATCGGGAACGGATCGAAGCTCGCGAACAGTTCGTGGGCGTCTCGGCCGAGCTCCTTGCGGAGGACCTTCGCGATGG
>JAEUQS010000197.1 GCA_016789625.1 Acidobacteriota bacterium
GTGCCCCGTCGCGCGAAAGTCGGTGAAGAGCTCCAGCGAGAACCTCCCGTCGAGCCCGATGGGCACGCCGCGGAGCACGTTCCCGGCCGCCGCCCCGAAGAGGATCGCGAGGAGGATGTTGGACGCCGCGAACACGAAGTCCCACAGGCCCCGCCACATGGGGTCGTTCACGTGGCCACCCAGCTCGAGCGAGATTCCGCGCAGGAGCAGACACCAGACGACGAGCATCAGCGCGAGGTAGAAGCCGGAGAACGCGGTGCCCATGAGCTTGGGAAAGGCCATCACGAAGACGCCTCCCGAGGCGACGATCCACACCTCGTTCCAGGTCCAGAGCGGCCCGATGGCGCCGATCACGATGCGCCGCTCGTGCGGCGTGCGACCCACGACGTGGAGGATCGCGCCCGCGCCGAAGTCCCAGCCGGCCAGGACCACGAACGCCGTGAGCATCAGCGCGAGGATCGCGTACCAGATCTCAGCCATGGCTCACGACCTTCGCGCCGGCCGCGTCCGGCTCGTACGGCGCGGGGGTGTCCTCCCCGTGCTCCACACCGTGCAGCACCTCGCGGCCCACGAGGTACACGTACACGAGGCCCAGCACCGAGTAGAGCCCCGCGAAACCGATGAGCGTGAAGAGCGCGTTGCCGCCGCTCACCACCGTGCTCGCGCCCTGCGACGTGCGATACAGCCCCCAGATGAGCCAGGGCTGGCGGCCCAGCTCCGCCGTCATCCAGCCCGCGGTGTTGGCGATGAAGGGAAACGGAAACGCCAGCATGAGAGGCCACAGCAGCCAGCCGTTCGTCTCCAGCTTCCCGCGCAGCCCCTGGAGCGTCGCGAGACCCATGAGCCCGATGAACATCGTCCCGAGACCCGCCATCACGTGGAAGGAGTAGTACAGGAGCTCGATGTTGGGCGGCCAGTCCTTCTCGGGAAAGGCGCCCAGCCCCGGCACGTCGGCGTGGAACGTGCCGAACGCCAGAAAGCTCAGCATACCCGGCAGCCGGATCGGGTTCTCGAGCCGCTTCTCGGCCACGTTGGGCTGACCGATCAGCGTGATCTCGGCCATCGGCCCGCTCTGGAACCGGCCTTCCATCGCCGCGAGAGCCACGGGCTGGTGCCTCGCGACCATCTTGGCCTGGAGGTCGCCCGTGGGAAACGCCACGAGGAACGACGCGACGAGCCCGGCCCGCGTGCCCCAGGTGAGAAACAGCCTTCCGAGGTCGCGGTCGTTGCCGCGCAGCGTCCAGAACGCGCCCACGGCCGCGATGGCGAAGCACCCGGTCACGAGCGCCGCCGCCTGGTTGTGCGCGAACTGCACGAACGCCCAGGGATTCAGGAGATAAGCCGAGAGCGATTCCAGCTCCAGAGTCCCGTCGGCCGCGATGCGGTGGCCCACGGGGTGCTGCATGAACGCGTTCGTCACGAGGATGAAGTACGCCGAGAGCCAGCTCCCCACCGCGACACCCACGGCCGCGGCGAAGTGCATCTTCGGGCTGAGGCGCTTCTCGCCGAACACGAGCGCTCCCACGAACGCGCTCTCGAGGAAGAACGCGAACATCCCCTCCATCGCGAGCGTCTGGCCGATGATGCCGCCCGAGAACTTCGAGAACTCCGCCCAGTTCGTGCCGAACTGGAACTCCATGGGGATGCCCGTGACGACCCCGAGGATGAACGTGACCCCGAAGATCTTCGCCCAGAACCGCCCGGCCTTCGCGTAGCGCTCGTCGCCGGTTCTGAGCGCCTTCCACTTCCACACCACCAGGAACCACGCGAGGCCCATGGTGAGCTGCGGAAAGAGGTAGTGGTACGTGATGGTGAACGCGAACTGGAGCCGGTGCCAGAAGACGGGATCGTCCAAGCCGAGGCCTCCGCGGCCTCGACTCTACTCTCTCTGCCTCATCCCTTCGGCTTGGCCTTGGGGGCCGGCGGAGGGCCGTCCTTCGCGAGCCGGAAGCCCGTCCAGCGCTCGCGCCCGTCCTCCCCCATCCAGGCCGTGGTGCTGCAGTTCTGGCCCACCATGTTGAGATCGGAGAAGTGGCCGCCCGCGTGCACGCGGAGGATGTCTTTCTGGGGCGGGTCCTGAGCGTCCTCGCACCACTCGGCGATGTTCCCGAGCATGTCGTGGAGGCCGAACGCGTTGGGCTTCAGCTTGCCCACGGGATGCATCACACCGCCCGAGTTCTTTCCCCACCACGCGAGTTGGCTGAGGGACTCCTCCTTCGCCTGGTTGGGGATCACGAGCGTCGTCACCCCGGCCCGGCAGCCCGACTCCCACTCGCGGGCCGACGGGAGCCGATACACCTTGGAGCCCTTGGCCTTGTTCAGGCGCTCGATGAACGCCTTCGCGTCGTGCCAGGAAACGTTCGTCACGGGCAGCTCGGGGTCGCCCGTCTGCTGGCTCGGGTTGTCGCCCATCACGGTCTGCCACTCCCGCTGGGTGACCTCGTACTTCGCGAGCCACAGGCCCTGCACCTTCGCCTCGGGGTCCTTTCGTTCGTTGGTGCGCCAGCGCGCGGGGAGCGTGCCGTTCGGCACCCACACGAAGCCGGCGTCGAGGCGCGCGAGGAACTCCGGCGTCACGGTTGGTTGCGTGGGCTTCGGGGGCTCCACCTTCCTGGGGGGCTCGGCGGCCCTCTGGACGGGCTGGGGAGACGGGCTGCCCCCATCGGACGCGCATCCCACGGACAGACCCCCGAGAGAGAGGAGAGCGAACACTGTGAGAGCTGGGCGCATGGGGCCTCCGATCGGAAGAGACTAGTCCTTCCGGCGCGCCGCGTCCGTGACGGGCGTCGCATGGGCGACCGGCGTCGCACTGGCGACTGGCGTCGCCTTCGCGCCGCCCGCGCGGCGGCCCAGCGCGAGGAGGGCCAGGCCGATCCCCTCCGCGACCACGAAGACCCCCAGCACGCGGAGAGCGAATCGGCCGGCGTCCGGCACCTCCACGATCGGCACCACCGCGAGCGCGAGGAAGAGGAGCGTCACGAGGAACCCGCTGGCGGACGCGGCCCGCAGCCACAGTGGAGGCCGGGTGAAGCCGGGGCGCGCGAGGAGCGGAATCGCGAAGAGCACGAGGTAGGTCGCTCCGAAGAAGAGGCCCGCCGCGCTCTGGAGAAGCTGAAAGGCCTCGGCCGTCCCGGCATCCAGAGACCCCAGCAAACCGAGGGCGATGGCGAGGCCGCCCGCGACGAAGATCGAGCGCACGGGGACGCCCGTGCTCTCGCTGAGCCGCGTGAACCACGCCGGCAGGAGCCGATCCCAGCCCGCCACGAGGGGAAGCCGGGTGAGGGCCGTGAAGGAGATGCTGGCCTGGGCCACGTCGCGTACGAGCAGCACGCCGATCGCGCCGGCCGCGAGGAGAGAGCCGCCCCGCAGCGAGAAGGCCTGGGCAACGGGGTTGACGAGATCGATCGCGGTCGCGCCCGCGAGCCGTCGAACGGCCTCGGTGCCCAGGAGGTAGAAGCCCGCGATGAGAGGCACCGCGAAGAGCACCGAACGCGGCAGGGCGCGCCCGGGATTCCGGGTCTCCCCCGCCAGTGTCGAAAGGCATTCGAGACCGGCCAGCCCGAACACCGTGATCTTCGCGAACACGGTCGCCTGCACCAGCAGGCTCGTCTCGCCGACGCCGCCGGCAGCGGCCGGGGCGGGTCCGGCCAGGACCGCGAAGCCAACGAGGAGGGTGAGCAGAACGGCGAGGAGGAGCGCGCCCGCGTCGTGCAGGATGCGGCCGAGGCCGAGGCCCGAGCTGGCCACGAGAACGAGGAACCCGATGAGCGCGACGTGCAGCAGGGCGGGCGGGGGCTGGAGCGTGAGACCGAGGGCGCCCGCGCCATAGGACAGCCCTTGGGCCGCCGCGAGGCCGAGAGTGGACGTGAACGTGGCGATGAAGACCCACATGTTCCAGGCCGCGAGGAACCCCGCCGTCTCCCCGAACGCGACCTTCGCCCACGCATAGATGCCACCTTCCACCGGGACCTCGCGCGTCAGGCGGATGACGACGGCCGCGAGCGGGATATGGAACAGAGCGAGGCCGAGCGCCCAGTACATCGCGTGTCCCGGTCCGAGCAGAGCCGCGGTACCCAGCCAGTTCGTGCCCACGACCACGAGGAACTGGCCGAGCACGAGGTCCCGGAGACCGAGGATCTGGCGGAGGCCCGTCAGGGCTTTCTCCCGGTCACGAGCGACCAGAGTCCATCCACGGAGTGTGCCTCCAGCCGCGTGAATCCGGCGCCCGAGAGGAAGCCTTTCAACTCCGCCAGAGTGTATTGCTGTCCCCCCACGGTGAGGAGCATCGCCAGGCTGCTCGCCAGAACCTCGGGCAGCGGACCGTCCCCTTCGGCGAGAGGCATCTCCAGGAGCGCCAGGCGGCCCCCGGGCGGCAGGGCCGCGAAGCTCTTTCGCACGAGCCCCCGGGCGGTCTCCGGCCGCCAGTCGTGGAGCACGTCGGCGAGAAGGTGGAGGTCCGCCTCCGGCCAGTCGCCATGGAACATGTCTCCGGCAACCACCCGGATCCGTTCCTTCAGACCCCGCTCTGCGACCGCGCGCTCGGCGCAGCGCGCCATCGAATGGACCTCGAGGATCACGGCAGAGAGGCCCGGAGCGCTCTCGACCGCGGCCACGGAATGGGTACCGCTACCGCCGCCCACGTCCAGCAGCACGCGGTGGGCGTTCAGATTCACGAGAGCGGGCCAGAGCGGGGCAACGGGGAGCGCGTGCTCGTGCATGAGCGCAGCGAAGCGCTCGGGACCGAAACCGAACCAGTCGCCCTGGAACGGGTCGTGGCCAGGGCCGTGGGGGGGGCCGCCCGCGCCCCCCCCCCCCCCGCCCGCAGGCCCCCCGCCCGCCCCCCCCCCCCCCCCCCCCCCACCCCCCCGCCCCCCCGCCCGGCCGCCGGGG